>NZ_DASYZI010000107.1:0-2660 GCF_035946395.1 Actinocrinis sp. | reverse complement strand
GTCACGGCCTTCGACGCGGGCGTCTTCCCGGCCGCCGCCGACCCGCGGGACGTGGCGGCGCTCGCGTACCTCGTGCGCCCGGTCGGCTGGCCCGAACTCGTCGAAGAGGCCGAGTTGGCCGCACGCGCCGCCGAGCGCGCCATCGCTGACGAGCACCTTGGCGACGAAGTGGCGCGCCTGAAGGCCGAGATCGACGCGCTACGCGACGCCGCGAAGGCGGACGTCGAGCGGCTCAAGGCTGAGGTTGTCGCCGAGCGGCGCGAGGGCGACTCGCTACGCCGCCGTAACCGGCAGCTGGAAGCTGACATGCGCCGCGCGCAGGCTGAGGCGCGTAAGGCCGCGGCCGAAGCTGAGGAAGCCCGCACGCAGGCCGCAGGAGCCGTCTCCGGCGCCGAAATCGAGCTGCGGCGGGTGCGGACCCGTCTCGCCGAGGCTGAGGCCGCTCTGGAGGCCGCACGGCGCAGCACGCGCGAAACCCGCGGCGCCGAGGAAGTGCGACTGCGGCTGCTACTGGAGACCATCTCCGAGGCCGCCACCGGCTTGCGCCGCGAACTCGCGCTCTCACCCACCGAGCAGCGCCCGGCCGACACGGTCGACGCGGTACGTCCGGCCGCGCCAGGAACCGGCGACGTGCAAGGCAAGGCGCGTGCGCATGACGACCCAGCGGTGCTCGACCAACTGCTCGCGTTGCCACGCGCGCACCTGATCATCGACGGCTACAACGTAACGAAGACCGGGTACCCGACGCTGTCTCTGCACGAGCAGCGCGTCCGTCTGCTTCGCGGCCTCGGCTCGATGGCGGCACGTACCGGCGCCGAGGTGACGTGCGTATTCGACGGCGCCGAACTCGGCGGACCCGTCCCGGTACCGCAGCACAAGGGCGTGCGCGTTCTCTTCTCCCGTCCCGGCGAAATCGCCGACGAGCTGATCCGCCGACTAGTCGCCGCGGAACCGCAGGGGCGCCCGGTGATCGTCGTATCGTCCGATCGCGAGGTCGCCGAGGGAGTGCGGCGCTCAGGCGCACGCCCAGTACCTTCGGCGATGCTAGTGCGCGCACTAGCCCGCGGCTGACGAAGTAAGCCCCCAACGCGTATCACGCGTATCGCATGTATTAGATGTGTCAGGCGTGTCAGGCGTATCACATGCCGGGAGAGGAGATGGGAGTCAATGGGAATAAGTATGACTTATTGTAATCTACGCCATACATTCGGCACCTTCGATAGAATTGGATTAGAGAGAAACACTCCACCACCTGCGTCGATGCCACCGGCACACCTGAGAGGCCCACCATGGACACGATTGAGATTGCCCCCGAAGTCACGGCCGCAGTCACGGCTACAGTCGCGACCGCAGTCACTGCCGCAGCCCGGTCGCATGCGGATGCAATGGCTGCGCGCTTGGCCGGGTCGGTGCCGTGCGCGGGGGCGCTGGACGAACTGGTGTTCGATGATCTCTCGGCGGCTGGTTGCCTGGATGTGGTGCTTGCGTGGGAGCGGCTGTTGCGTCACGCGCACGCCGGGCTGGTCCGCAGCCTTGCCGCCCTGGCCCGCCACGAGCCGGAAACCGGTGGCGGTGGCAATGGGGGTGGCAATGGCGATAGGGGTGGCGGTTGGTTGTGGTTGGTGGAAAGCGAGTTGAGCGCCGCCCTGGCCTGGTCCCCCGCCACCGCCCAGGCCCGGCTGGCCGACGCCCACGCCCTCACCCGCCTGTTCCCCAGTACCCTGCGCCAACTCTCCCAGGGTGAGGTCTCTATCGAGCAAGCCCGCGCCCTAACCCAACTGACCGCCGGCCTCGACGACTCGACCGCCCGGGCCGTCGAAACCCGCGTCCTACCCCGGATGGCAGGCCAGAGCGCCGCAGTCACCCGCCAGGCCATTCGTCGCGCCGTGCTGCGCGCCGACCCGGACGCCGCTGCGAATCGTCACCGTCACGAGCGTGCTCGCCGCCGAGTCGAACTGCGCGCCGAAGACGACGGGATGGCCACGTTAAGCTTTTACCTGCCGGCCGATGTGGCGCAGATGGCCATGCGCACCCTCACCGCCCTAGCCCAGAGTGCGAAGCGCAAGAACACCAACACCAACCCCGCCGATAAGCGCACGCTCGACCAGTGCCGCGCTGACCTGCTGCCCGCGCTCCTGTACCACGCTGCCTGCGGCAACACCGCCGGAACCGGGCCAGCGCCATCCACCCTCCCGACGCTCCCGGCCGTGCCGGCGCACGTGAGCGTGGTGGTGAACATCGAAACCCTCCTGGGCCTAAGCCACGAGCCCGGTCACCTTACCGGCTACGGCCCCCTGTGCCCCGAACAAACCCGCCGCATCGCATCAGCACACACCGCCCAATGGCGCTTCCTGCTCACCTCCACCGACGGCACCCTCGTTCACGCCTCGCCCCGCACCTACACACCCCGCGCCGCCATCAAGCGCCTCACCCAGCTCAAGCACAACACGTGCGTGTTCCCGCACTGCCACATGCCCGCCGACCGCTGCGACCTCGACCACAACCAACCCTTCAACCAGGGCGGACCCACCACCCCCGAGAACCTCACACCCCTTTGCCGCCGCCACCACAACCACAAAACCCACAACCACTGGAAACTCAACCGCACCAACGACACCCTCGCCTGGACCTCACACCTCACCGGACGCGACTACACCACC
>NZ_DASYZI010000106.1:0-14891 GCF_035946395.1 Actinocrinis sp. | reverse complement strand
GGGACGGATTCGGGAGGAACGCGATGGCCGCCACCAAGGAAGACGCGCACTGGCAGATCCAGGAGGCCAAGCAGCGATTCAGTGAGCTGATCCGGTCCGTCCAGTCAGAGGGCCCGCAGTTCGTCACCAAGCACGGGGAGGAGATCGCAGTCGTGATCGACATCGAGGAGTACCACCGCCTGCATCCGGCGTCGAGGCCGAAGACGTTCAAGGAGTGGCTGTTGAACGGCCCGAAACTGGAGGACTCGTTCATCGAACTGCTCAACGAGCGGCAGCGGGACTATACGACCGAGGAAGACCTCAACATCTTCGACGACTGGGACTAGGAGCGAGCGATGTACGTCCTCGACACCAACATCCTGTCCGAGATGTACCGGCGCACGCCCAATCCGCGAGTGCTCGCCTGGCTGGACGCCGTGCCCGACCACCGCCTGCACACCAGCGTCATCGTCATCGGAGAGTTGCGCCGGGGCATTCAGAAGCAGGCGCGGATCAACCTCCCCGCGGCGCAGCGCCTGGACCTGTGGCTCGACGAGCTCATCGACACCTACTCGTTCGGGGATCGTCTGCTGCCGGTGAATCTCGAAGACGCATTCACCTGGGGCAGGATCACAATCGACGGAAAGCTGCCGCACGCGGACGCCCTCATCGCGGCGCAGGCGCTCTCGCGGGACTGGACTGTCGCCACCCGCAACGTGAAGGACTTCGAGCGGACCGGGGTCCGTCTGCTCAATCCCTTCGAGTACGAGGGCTGACGCCGGGGCGAGGCCACCGGGCGGTCGTGCCGGGGCAGCGGGGCACTGTCACACCCGAGCGCGCCGTCATACCGGAGCGGCGCTGTCATACCGAAACTGCCTACTCAGAGTCTCATATCCGGTGTCTCATGCCTGGAGCTTTATGATCGAAGACTTATATCCTGTCCGGCGACGCGGGGCGCGGTCGCCACACTGGGACTGGCAGTGCATGACCGAAGCAGAGAAGCAGAAGTGCGGCACCGGACGTACGGCTGAGCAGAGGTGCGGCGCAAGCGGACATGCAATCGAACGGGACGTGCCGCCGAAGTGTGACGTACGGCCGCCACGCCGGGCGTCGTCACATCAGGCGTCGTCACGCTGGGCCGTCGTCACCTCCGCCGCGGCGGCGGCGCTCGTGCCGGCGCAGGTAGCGCTCGAACTCCCGGGCGATGGCCTCGCCGCTGGCCTCGGGCAGTTCGGCGGTGTCCTTCGCCTCCTCCAGGGTGCGGACATACTCGGCGACCTCGGCGTCCTCCGCCGCCAACTCGTCGACGCCGGTTTCCCAGGCGCGCGCCTCCTCCGGCAGCTCGCCGAGCGGGATCGTCAGGTCCAGCACGTCCTCGATCCGGCGGATCAGCGCCAGCGTCGCCTTCGGGCACGGGGCTTGCGCCACGTAGTGCGGCACCGCCGCCCAGAAGGAGACCAGGTCGATGTCTTCGTGCCGTGCCATCTCCTGTAGCACCCCGTTGATACCGGTCGGGCCCTGTAGCGTCGGCTTGTCCAACCCGTGCGAGCCCTGCAAGTCCTCATTGCTCGACGAGCCGCTGACCGGCACCGGCCTGGTGTGCGGCACGTCCGCCAGCAGCGCGCCGAGCGAGACGATCGTGGTCACCCCGAGATCACGGGCCAGGTCGAACAGCTCCTCGCAGAACGAACGCCAGCGCATGTTCGGCTCGATGCCGTGAACCAGCACCACGTCCCGGTATGCCGCCTCGGACGTACCCGGACGCTGGTTCGCCACCGGCACCCGGGCCACCGAGAACCGGGTCGTCGGCCAGACGATCTCCCGCTCGCCCTCGTCATCCAGCGCCAGCACCGGCCGGTTGACCTGGAAATCGTAGTAATCCTCGGCATCCATCGCGCCGAACAGATCCGCGTCGAGCACTTCGGCGAGGTGCCGGACCGCGTTGGACGCGGCATCGGCGGCGTCGTTCCACCCCTCGAACGCCGCGACCATCACCGGGTCGACCAGCTCGGGCAGCTCCTCGAGCTCGATCACCCGCGCCTCCTCGTCCTCAGGCCCTGCGCGCGGACGCCCAAGGCAGTACACGATCCCATACACCGAAACAGACTCAGCAAACTCACTGCCGGAACAAACTCACTGCCAGGCGATGCGCACTTGGCGCGCGCCGCTCTCAGACTACGCCCGTGAGACGCTTCGCCGCCGAGCGCACGCTCGTCGGTACCCTTGATGAGCGAAGTGCACGAGCTCCATCCCGATGGAAAGGACTGCCCATGGTCTCCACCGCGGCGGAACTCCGCCGAGCGCTGGCCGAGCGCGTCGTCGTCGCTGACGGGGCGATGGGCACCATGTTGCACGCCCAGAACCCGACCCTCGACGACTTCGAGGGGCTGGAAGGTTGCGTCGAGGTCCTCAACGCGACCCGCCCGGACATCATCCGCTCCGTGCACGACGCGTACCTCGCGGTGGGCGTCGACTGCGTGGAAACCAACACCTTCGGCGCGAACCTGACCGCACTCGGCGAGTACGACATCGCGCACCGCATCCACGAACTGTCGCAAGCCGGCGCCCGGCTGGCCCGCGAAGTCGCCGACGGCTACAGCACGCCGGACCGGCCGCGCTGGGTGATCGGATCCATCGGCCCCGGCACGAAGCTGCCCAGCCTCGGCCACCTGCCCTACGCCGCCCTGCGCGACGGGTACGAGCAGGAAGCGGCCGGCCTGATCGCGGGCGGCGTGCACGCGCTGCTGGTGGAGACCAGCCAGGACCTGTTGCAGATGAAGGCCGCGATCATCGGCACCCGCCGCGCGCTCAAGGCCGCCGGAGTCGACCTGCCGGTCTTCGCGCAGGTCGCCGTCGAGACCACCGGCACCATGCTGCTCGGCTCGGAGATCGGCGCCGCGCTGACCAGCCTCGAAGCGCTGGGCGTCGAACTGATCGGCCTCAACTGCTCCACCGGGCCCGCCGAGATGAGCGAACACCTGCGCTACCTGGCCAAGCAGGCGCGTATCGGCCTGTCCTGCATGCCCAACGCGGGCCTGCCCATTCTCGGCCGCGACGGCGCCCACTTCCCGCTCACCCCGTCCGAACTGGCCGACGCGCACGACAGCTTCACCCGGGAATACGGGCTCTCACTCGTCGGCGGCTGCTGCGGCACCACGCCCGAGCACCTGCGCCAGGTCGTCGAGCGGGTGCGCGGGCGCGAGGTCGTCCAGCGCTCGCCCAAGCCCGAACCCGGCGCCTCCTCGCTTTACCAGACCGTCCCGTTCCGGCAGGAGACCTCCTTCCTGGCCATCGGCGAGCGCACCAACGCCAACGGGTCCAAGGCCTTCCGCGAGGCGCTGCTGGCCGAGGACTGGGCTGCCTGCATCGAGATCGCCCGCGCGCAGATCCGGGACGGCGCGCACCTGCTCGACCTGTGCGTGGACTATGTCGGCCGGGACGGCGCCGCCGACATGCGTGAGGTCGCCGGGCGGATGGCCACCGCCTCCACGCTGCCGATCGTGCTCGACTCCACCGAACCCGCCGTGCTACAGGCCGGGCTCGAACTGCTCGGCGGCCGCGCGGTCGTCAACTCGGTCAACTACGAGGACGGGGACGGCCCCGAATCCCGTTTCGCCCGGATCGCCACGCTGGTGGCCGAGCACGGCGCGGCGGTGATCGCGCTGACCATCGACGAGCAGGGCCAGGCGCGCACCGCCGAGCACAAGGTCGCGATCGCTGAGCGGCTGATCGCGGACCTCACCTCGAACTGGGGCGTGCCGGAGTCCTCGATCCTGGTGGACTGCCTGACCTTTACCATCGCCACCGGCCAGGAGGAGTCCCGCCGCGACGGCCTGGAGACCATCGGGGCGATCCGCGAGCTCAAGCGGCGGCATCCGCAGGTGCAGACCACCCTCGGCCTCTCGAACATCTCCTTCGGCCTGAACCCGGCCGCCCGCCAGGCGCTCAACTCGGTGTTCCTGCACGAGTGCGTCGAGGCCGGCCTCGACTCCGCGATCGTGCACGCCTCGAAGATCCAGCCGATCTCGCGCATCCCGGACGAGCAGCGCGAAACCGCGCTCGACCTGGTCTACGACCGGCGTCGCCCGGCGGCTGCCGACGAGCCCGCCTACGACCCGCTCACCAGGTACCTGGAGCTGTTCGAGGGTGTCTCCACCGCCTCGGCGAAGGCCACTCGCGCCCAGGAACTGGCCGCGCTCCCGCTCGACGAACGCTTGCAGCGGCGCATCGTGGACGGCGAGCGGCAAGGGCTCGAAGCGGACCTCGACGAGGCGCTGACCTTCCGCCCCGCCCTGGAGGTCGTCAACGAAGTCCTGCTGGAGGGCATGAAGACGGTCGGCGAGCTGTTCGGCTCCGGCCAGATGCAGCTGCCGTTCGTCCTCCAGTCCGCCGAGGTGATGAAGACCGCGGTCGCCCACCTCGAACCGCACATGGAGAAGGCCGACTCCTCCGGCAAGGCCACCATCGTGCTGGCGACGGTCAAGGGCGACGTGCACGACATCGGAAAAAACCTGGTCGACATCATCCTCACCAACAACGGCTACACAGTCGTCAACCTCGGCATCAAGCAGCCGATCTCCGCCATTTTGCAGGCCGCCGAGGAGCACGAGGCCGATGCCATCGGCATGTCCGGCCTGCTGGTGAAGTCCACCGTGGTGATGAAGGAGAACCTGGAGGAGATGAACCAGCGCGGGGTGGCCGCCCGCTGGCCGGTGCTGCTCGGCGGCGCCGCGCTCACCCGCCCCTACGTCGAGCAGGACCTCGCCGAGATCTACCAGGGCGAGGTGCGCTACGCCCGCGACGCCTTCGAGGGACTGCGGCTGATGGACGCGGTCGCCGCGGTCAAGACCGGCGCACCCGGGGCTGCTCTGCCCGATCTGCGTAAGCGCCGCATCGCTCAGCAAGGGTCGCTGATCGCCACGGCGCCGCAGGACATGCCGGCCCGCTCCGACGTCGCCACCGACAACCCGGTGCCCACCCCGCCATTCTGGGGCACCCGCGTGATCAAGGGCATCCAGCTGGCCGACTATGCCTCCTGGCTCGACGAACGCGCCACCTTCCTCGGCCAGTGGGGACTGCGCGGCACTCGCGGCCCGCAGGGCGGGCCTTCCTATGAGGAACTCGTCGAGACCGAGGGCCGCCCGCGGCTGCGCATGTGGCTCGACCGGCTGCACACCGAGAACCTGCTGGAAGCCGCCGTGGTCTACGGCTACTTCCCGGCCGTGGCCAAGGGCGACGACCTGATCGTCCTCGACGAGCGCGGCGCGGAGCGCACCCGTTTCACCTTCCCCCGGCAGCGGCGCGACCGGCACCTGTGCCTGGCCGACTTCTTCCGCCCGCAGGAGGGCGGCGAGACGGACGTGATCGCCCTCCAACTGGTCACCGTCGGCGGCCGGATCTCCGGGGAGACCGCGAAGCTGTTCGAGGCCAACGCTTACCGCGACTACCTCGAACTGCACGGGCTCTCGGTCCAGCTGACCGAGGCGCTGGCCGAGTACTGGCATGCTCGGGTACGCGCCGAACTCGGCTTCGCGGGACAGGACCCGGCGACCATCGACGGGATGCTCAAGCTTGAGTACCGCGGCGCCCGCTTCTCGCTCGGCTACGGAGCCTGCCCGAACCTGGAGGACCGGGCGAAGATCGTCGAACTGCTCGAACCCTCGCGGATCGGCGTCACCCTCTCCGAGGAGTACCAGCTGCACCCCGAGCAGGCCACCGACGCCATCGTGGTGCACCATCCCGAGGCCAAGTACTTCAACACCTGATATCACCTGATACGATCCGACGCCCCGACACCAGCGCGCGCGGTGCCAGAGCGGAGCAGAACCTTGCCGATACCCCCGACGCCGATACACCCACCGCAGATACTCGCAGTGCCGAATCCCGCAGCGCCGATTCCCACAGCGCCGGAACTCCCGGCGGCCGTGCTGTTCGACATGGATGGCACCCTGATCGACTCCGAACCCCTCTGGTTCGACATGGAGATCGCCACCCTCGGCGAGTACGGCTTCGCGCTCGGCCGCGAACACTGGGCCCACGTGCTCGGGCAGCCCAACGACGTCGCCGTGCGGTACCTGCTCGACGTCAGCGGTGCCCCGCTGACCCCCGGGCAGCTCAACGAGCGGATCGAACTCGCGATGGTCGAGCGGCTCGGCGAGGGCATCGAGCCGGTCGCCGGGGCGAAGGAGCTGTTCGCCGAGCTGGACGCGGCCGGGATCCCGGCCGCGCTGGTGACCGCCTCGTCCCGCCGCATCGTCGAGGCCTGCCTCGACTCGATCGGCGCGCACCACTTCCGGCTGACCGTCTCAGGGAACGATGTCGTGCGGGGCAAGCCGCATCCCGAGCCCTATCTGACGGCCGCTCGGCTGCTCGGCGTCGACCCGGCGCACTGCGTCGTGATCGAGGACTCCCCGAACGGCTCCCGGTCGGGAGCCGCCGCCGGCTGCCGGGTCCTGGCCATCCCGCGCGGATCCTCGATCGACCCGCATCCGCGGATAACGCTGGCCGACTCGCTCGCCGACGTCGGCCTGGCGACGCTGCGCGGCCTGTTCGCCGCGGAGGATGTCGGCGGCACGGTGCATGTCGATGGCGCAGTGCAAGTCAGTGGCGCAGTGCAAGCCGGTGGCACAGTGCAAGTCGATGACACCGGGGACATCGTCCACGCCGTGGGCGCCGATGAGGCCGAGGACTTGAGCGGGGCCGGATCGGCCCGTGCCGAAATGGACAGCGCTGAAGCCGCTGACGGTATCGACGGACCCGCAGCGGCCTGAGACTATTGGCCACCCGCGGCCGTTGACCGTTTCGGGCCGTTTCGGGCCGCTCGATTCAGGCCGCGTCAGGGCGCCGGAACGAACTCGACCTGTGGCGCGGGCGGCACCTCGCCCCCGTGCGCCGGGCAGGTCGGCTTGAACGAGCACCAGTCGCACAGCCGTGACGGGCTGGCCGGCCACTCCTGCCGCTGCGCGGCCGTGCGGATCGCCGCCCAGACCGCGGTGATCTTCTGCTCCACGCCGCGCAGATCCTGCTCGTCCGGGTCGTAGGTGAGCACGTTCCCGCTGCCCAGGAAGATCAGCTGGAGCCGCTTGGGCACCACGCCGCGCACCTTCCACAGCACGAGCGCGTAGAACTTCATCTGGAACAGGTTCTTCGCCTCGTGCCCGGACGGCGGGGCCTTCCCGGTCTTGTAGTCCACGACCCGCAGCAGCCCGTTCGGCGCGATATCCAGCCGGTCGACCACGCCGCGCAGCACGAGGCGGTCCTCACCCTCGCCGACAGCCGCGTGCACGAACAGTTCCCGCTCGGCCGGCTCCAGCCGGTTCGGGTCCTCCAGCGTGAAGTACTTGCCCAGCAGCGACTTCGCCGAGGCCAGCCACTCGGTCAGCTCCTGCGGCGTGCCGAACAGACTGCCGAGTCCCGGCTCCTTGGCCAGCAGCCGCTCCCACTCGGGCTGGATCAGCGCCGCGGCCTCCTGCGGCGTGCGCCCACCGGCGGGCAGGTCGAAGAGCCGGTCGAGCACCGCGTGCACCAGCGTGCCGCGCGCCGCGGCTGAACTGGGCGGCTCCGGCACCCGGTCCACGACCCGAAGCCGGAACAACAGCGGGCACTGCATGAAGTCCCCGGCGCGGGACGGTGAGATCGCCGAAGGCAGCCTTACCGGCACGTCGACGTCGAACAGCGCGCCGGACTTCGTGCCGCCGTAGTCGACGTCCTCCGGGAGCATGGGCGCAGGGATCGTCCCTGTCCCGTCCTGCTGCGCCCCTGTCAGCTCTGGCGCCGGCCCCGGCACTGTCACCGTCCTCGCCGTCCCGGGCAGCCTCTCCGGCGCCGTCTCGCCGATCAGCGCCTCTTCCGTAGCTCCCGCGACAGTGCCTTCCATGGCGGAACCATAGCTCAGAGCACCGACAAAGAAGGCCCTGCACAGCCCCCGGCGCAGTATCCACGTAGCATCGCCTATGTGAGCGACACGAATCCGAACGAGGGCGGACCCTCCGGCAAGCCGGACCAGACACCACCGGCCGGCGGGACGCGACCCTCCGGCGGAGGACTGGCCATGGGCCATCCCTTCGGAATCCCGATCGTCGTGTCCCCGACCTGGTTCCTGATCGCCGCCTTCATCACCCTCTACTTCGGCGACCAGTTCAACCACACCCGGCTCGGCGACCGGCTCGGCGACGGCCGCTACCTGGTCGCCTTCAGCTTCGCCGTGCTGCTCTATCTCTCCGTGCTGCTGCACGAGCTGGCCCACTCGGTGGTGGCCAAGCACTTCGGACTGCCGGTGCGCCGCATCGTCATCTACTTCCTCGGCGGGGTCTCGGAGATCGAGCGGGAGCCCGAGTCCCCGGGCCAGGAGTTCGCCGTGGCGGTCGCCGGGCCCGCCCTGTCCTTCGTCCTGGCCGGGGCGTTCTGGGGCATCTGGGAGGCGCTGCCCGCCACCAGCGACCAGTCCTCGACCGCGCTCCTGGTCGCCATGTACCTGGTCTTCGCGACCTGGAGCGCGAACCTGGTGGTCGGCGTGTTCAACATGCTGCCGGGACTGCCCCTGGACGGCGGCCGGGTGTTGCGCTCGGCCGTCTGGGCGGTGACGAAGAAGGCCATGACCGGCACCGTGGCCGCGGCCTGGACCGGCCGCGCCCTGGCCGTGGTCGTGCTGTTCGCCTCGATCTGGCAGAGCCGCGGGCAGGCGGACGCCGGGGCCGACCTGTACACCATCATGTGGGCCGCGTTCATCGCCTCGTTCATCTGGATCGGCGCGAGCCAGTCGCTCACCGTCGCCAAACTGCGCGACCGCGTCCCGCGGCTCCAGACGCGCGCGCTGACTCGTCGCGCCATCCCGGTCAGCGCCGACCTGCCGCTGTCCGAGGCCCTGCGGCGCGCCGCCGTCGCGGGTGCCCGCGCCGTCGTCGTCGTGGACCACGACGGACGGCCGACCGCGATCGTGAACGAGGCGTCCGTGACCGCCACGCCCCCCGAGCGCCATCCGTGGATACAGGTCGGCTCGCTGGCCCGCTCCCTGCGCCCGGGGATGACGCTGACCACCGACCTCGGCGGGGAGCGCCTGCTGGCCGCCCTGCGTGCCGCTCCCGCCCCCGAGTACCTCGTCACCGAGCCCGGCGGCTCGATCTACGGAGTGCTGGCCGCGGCCGACGTCGAGCACGCGTTCCTGCACGGCTGACGCCCGGCGACTGTCCATCCATTGGTACCTGCTTTCCGCAGGTAGACTCGCGCCCGTGAGTGAAACCCCTGGAGCACCGCACGGCGCAGAGCACCGCCGCGGCTCATTCAAGCCCGGTGACCTGGTCCAGCTGACCGACACCAAGGGACGCCATCACACGTTCCCGCTCCAAGCGGGCAAGCAGTTCCACACTCACAAAGGCTCATTCGAGCACGACGCGCTCATCGGCCGGCCTGAGGGCACCGTCGTGCGCTCCACGGGTGGCATGGACTATCTCGCGCTGCGTCCGCTGCTCTCCGATTACGTGCTGTCGATGCCGCGTGGCGCCGCCGTCGTCTACCCCAAGGACGCCGCGCAGATCGTCGCTATGGGTGATATTCACCCCGGCGCCCGCGTCCTGGAGGCGGGTGTCGGTTCCGGCGCCCTGACTTGCTCGTTGTTGCGCGCGGTCGGCGACTACGGCGCGGTGCACTCCTACGAGCGGCGCGAGGACTTCGCCAAGATCGCCGCCAAGAACGTCCGCACCTTCTTCGGCGGCGACCACCCCGCCTGGACGCTCACCGTCGGCGACCTGGCCTCGTCCATCCGCCCCGACGAGGTGGAGCGGGTCGTGCTCGACATGCTCGCGCCCTGGGAATGCGTCGACCCAGTCGCCAAGGTGCTCGTCCCCGGTGGCGTCCTGATCTGCTACGTCGCCACCACCACGCAACTTTCGCGCATCGTCGAGGCGCTGCGCGAGCACGGCCGCTTCGCCGAGCCCGAGGCCACCGAGACCCTGCTGCGCACCTGGCACGTCGAGGGCCTCGCCGTGCGCCCCGACCACCGGATGATCGGACACACCGGCTTCCTGGTCACCGCCCGCCGGATCGCCGACGGCGTCGACCTGCCGCCGCGCCGCCGCCGTCCCGCCAAGGGCGTCGAGGCCGAGCCCGAGGACACGTGGTCGGCGGACATGGAAGCAGCAGGCGACGACCGAGAGGCTCGCGCGGCCGCTCTTGAAGCGCGCCTGGCCCGCCGCGGCGAACTGCCCTGAACCGCCAGGGCGGCCAAGGCGCCGCAGAAGTCGCATTGGGTCGAGCCAAGGCGCTCTGGCGGCGCCTATTCGGCGTCGGGGCCTGCGACCATCGCGCCGTCGCTCACCCGGCGCACATGAATGCATTCACCGGGGCACTCCTTGGCGGAGTCGATCACATTCAGTATCAGATCCCCCGGAATCGGCACCCGCGCCCCCGTCGCGCTCTGTAACGCGCCGTCTGCGTCTTTCACGTACGCGAGCCCGTCGATGTCGAGCTCGAACACGTCTGCGGCGTATTGCGCGCACAGTCCGTCACCGGTGCACAGGTCCTGGTCGATCCATACTTCAAGCTTTTCGCCGCTCATCCGGAACGCCAACCATCCCCATGTCGTTGTCACCTACCAAACGACCCTAACAAGTCGAACCGGTCAGGTGATAAGCGAGTGTCCCGGGCGTATGGCGCACAGTTCCAATAGGCATGAGACGCAATAGGCATGGACAGTCGCAGGACGGGGGAGTAATGATCGAGTCCCGCAGCCGATCACGCCCGACGAGAGTCGGCACGCTGATCCGAACGGGTACCCGCCGTGCCACATGAACGAGCACTGAAGGGGGAATCGTGTTGATGGCAGTGTTGCCGACACAGCGGGGGACGACCGAGGTGGCTGCGGGGCCACGCGGTGTCCCCGGAATCGCCGGTCCCCGAGCCGCAAGCGAGTCTTCGGTTTGGGCCGGGCGCACTCCAGGTAGGGTCGTAACGTCGCAACACTCCGCGAGGAGGTGAGGACCGTGCCAGCCCACGAAGACGACAAGCCCATGCGCGCTCCCGGGTCCCGGTCCGGGCGCGGTGGCGGACCGAACGGTCCCGAGGCCGATCCGATGGCCCAGGTCGCGTATCTAGAGCAGGAGATCGCCGTGCTGCGCCGCCGTCTGGCCGAGGCCCCCAGGGGCGGACGGGCGCTGGAGGAGCGGGTCGCCGAGCTCCAGGCCACGGTCGCCGGGCTCACGGCGCAGAACGAGCGCCTCGTCGCCACCCTCCGGGACGCGCGCGACCAGATCGTCGCGCTCAAGGAGGAGATCGACCGGCTCGCCCAGCCCCCTTCCGGCTTCGGGGTCTTCCTGGAGGCCAACGAGGACGGCACGGCCGACATCTTCACCGGCGGCCGCAAGCTGCGGGTGACCGTCACGCCGAACATCGAACTGGCCGAGCTGCGGCCCGGCCAGGAGGTCATGCTCAACGAGGCCCTGAACATCGTGGCCGGCATGGGCTACGAGCGGGTCGGCGAGATCGTCATGCTCAAGGAGCTCCTTGAGGACGGCGAGCGGGCCCTGGTCATCGGCCACACCGACGAGGAGCGCGTGGTGCGCCTCGCCGAGCCGCTGCTGGACAAGGTCATCCGGGCCGGCGACGCGCTGCTGCTTGAACCGCGCTCCGGCTACGTCTACGAGCGGGTGCCGAAGTCCGAGGTCGAGGAGCTGGTGCTCGAAGAGGTCCCGGACATCGACTACTCCGACATCGGTGGGCTCAGCGGCCAGATCGAGCAGATCCGCGACGCCGTGGAGCTGCCGTACCTGCACGCCGACCTGTTCCGTGAGCATGAGCTTCGCCCGCCGAAGGGTGTGCTGCTCTACGGCCCGCCCGGCTGCGGCAAGACGCTCATCGCCAAGGCCGTGGCCAACTCGCTGGCCAAGAAGGTCGCCGAGATCAAGGGCCAGGACAAGGGCAAGAGCTACTTCCTCAACATCAAGGGCCCCGAGCTGCTGAACAAGTACGTCGGCGAGACCGAGCGGCACATCCGCCTGGTCTTCCAGCGGGCGCGCGAGAAGGCCAGCGAGGGCACCCCGGTCATCGTCTTCTTCGACGAGATGGACTCGCTGTTCCGCACCCGCGGTTCGGGCGTGTCCTCCGACGTGGAGAACACGATCGTGCCCCAGCTACTCTCCGAGATCGACGGCGTGGAGGGCCTGGAGAACGTCATCGTCATCGGCGCCTCCAACCGCGAGGACATGATCGACCCGGCGATCCTGCGGCCCGGCCGCCTGGACGTCAAGATCAAGATCGAGCGGCCGGACGCCGAGGCGGCGAAGGACATCTTCTCCAAGTACGTCACCACCACGCTCCCGCTGCACCCGGACGACCTCAAGGAGCACGGCGGCGACGAGTCCGCCTGCGTGGGCGCGATGATCCAGAGCGCCGTGGAGCGGATGTACTCGGAGACCGACGAGAACCGCTTCCTTGAGGTCACCTACGCGAACGGGGACAAGGAGGTCCTCTACTTCAAGGACTTCAACTCCGGCGCGATGATCCAGAACATCGTGGACCGGGCGAAGAAGTCGGCGATCAAGGACTTCCTGGACCACGGGCAGAAGGGCCTGCGCGTCTCCCACCTGCTGGGCGCCTGCGTGGACGAGTTCAAGGAGAACGAGGACCTGCCGAACACCACCAACCCGGACGACTGGGCCCGCATCTCCGGCAAGAAGGGCGAGCGGATCGTGTTCATCCGCACCCTCGTGTCCGGGAAGAAGGGTGCTGAGACGGGTCGCTCGATCGACACGGTCAGCAACACCGGCCAGTACCTGTGATCGTGCCGCCGGTCGGCGCCGTACGCGCGCCGGCCGGCTCGGCGGTGTCCTGTACCGACTCGACCCGGGGAGAACTCGTGCCCGTACTTGGTCCCGATCGCTCGCGCGGCGGCATAGGCTTGTCGTCATGAGCGTACAGCGAGTGATGGGCAGCGAGACGGAGTACGGGATCTCGGTGCCGGGGCACCCGAACGCGAACGCGATGCTCACCTCCTCCCAGATCGTCAACGCCTACGCGACCGCGATGCACCGGGCGCGGCGCGCCCGCTGGGACTTCGAGGAGGAGAACCCGCTGCGCGACGCCCGAGGCTTCGACCTGGCCCGCGAACTGGCCGACGCCAGCCAGTTGACCGACGAGGACTCCGGCCTGGCCAACGTCATCCTCACCAACGGCGCCAGGCTCTACGTCGACCACGCGCACCCGGAGTACTCCACCCCCGAGGTCACCAACCCACGCGACGCGGTGATCTGGGACAAGGCCGGCGAGTGGATCATGGCGGAGGCCGCGCGGCACGCCGCCACCGTGCCGGGTTCGCTGCCGATCAACCTGTACAAGAACAACACGGACAACAAGGGTGCCTCGTACGGCTCGCACGAGAACTACCTGATGGCCCGCACCACGCCGTTCGCGGACATCGTGCGGCACCTGACCCCGTTCTTCGTCAGCCGCCAGGTGGTCGCCGGGGCCGGCCGGGTGGGCCTGGGCCAGGACGGCCGCTCGCACGGCTTCCAGATCTCCCAGCGCGCCGACTACTTCGAGGTCGAGGTGGGCCTTGAGACGACGCTCAAGCGCCCCATCATCAACACCCGCGACGAGCCGCACGCCGACCCGGAGCGTTACCGCCGCCTGCACGTCATCATCGGCGACGCGAACCTCTCCGAGGTCTCGATGTTCCTCAAGATGGGCACCACGAGCCTGGTCCTGGCGATGATCGAGGACCGGTTCATGTCGGTGGACTTCTCGGTGGACCAGCCGGTCAGGACGCTGCACGAGGTCAGCCACGACCCGGGCCTCAAGCATCTGGTCACCCTGCGCTCCGGGCGCAAGCTGACGGCGGTTCAGCTCCAGATGGAGTACTTCGAGCAGGCCCGCAAGTACGTCGAGGACAAGTACGGCACCGACGTGGACGAGGTCACCCGCGACGTGCTCGACCGCTGGGAGTCGGTGCTCGGCCGACTGGAGACCGACCCGATGTCGCTGAGCCGGGAGCTGGACTGGGTCGCCAAGCTGGAGATCCTGGAGGGCTACCGCAAGCGGGACAAGGTCGACTGGGACAACGCCCGGCTGCACCTGGTGGACCTCCAGTACGCCGACGTGCGCCCCGCCAAGGGCCTCTACCAGCGGCTGGCCGCGCGCGGCCGGTTCGAGCGGATCACCACGGACGAGGAGATCCGCCGGGCGGTGGACCAGCCGCCGACCGACACCCGCGCCTACTTCCGGGGCCGCTGCCTGGACAAGTACGCCGACTCGGTCGCCGCGGCCTCCTGGGACAGCGTCATCTTCGACCTGCCGGACCGCGAGTCCCTCCAACGCGTGCCCACCCTCGACCCGCTGCGCGGCACCAAGCAGCACGTCGAGGCGCTGATCGACCGCTGCCGCACGGCTGCCGACCTGGTGCGCGAGATCACCGGCAGCTGACTGAACGTCTCGCGCTGTGGCGCGGTGCGCTGTCATGACGCGTGTTCGATGGCGCTCTGCGGCTCGGCGCGGAACGCTCCGGCGTCTGTCCACGTTCCCGAATACGGCCGAGTTCGCCCACAGCGTCCGAACGTGTGAACCGTGCAGGCATGGGGAAGCTGTGATCAAAGGCCGAGGGCCGGCCTCCTCCGTGGAACCGAATTATCGCCCCCGCTTGTCGGTTGTACGGCGTAGTGTCTGATCATCGGGCCTCCGGTCCCGGCTACGGCCCGGAGGCGTCGCAGAAACCTGGCACGACAGTGTCTCTACGCGAGAGAGGGCGGGTGGTCACCGTGGCAGCCAAAGACACCGGCGGGCAGGAGCGCGCCTCCAAGCACACCGAGGAAACCGACGAGGAATTCGTCGACGAGACCAGCGACCTGAAGGACCGTCACGCCAAGCTGTCCGAGGACGTCGACGACGTCCTGGACGAGATCGACGAGGTCCTGGAGACGGACGCGGAG
>NZ_DASYZI010000105.1:0-6965 GCF_035946395.1 Actinocrinis sp. | reverse complement strand
AGCTCGTCCGACCCGCTCGTTCACACTTATCGGGTTCTTACAACCGCTCTGCGAGAGTTTCGCTGTCCACAGCGATTCGGGTTGGAGGAACGGTGAGGCGAGCGACCGGAGCGGTGGTTGCCGGAGTCGTGGCGGTGTTGTGCGCGGCGGTACTCGCGGGGTGCCAGGGACATTCCGCCGCGGCACAGTCGGTGAACGGCGTGGTGACCCCGACGAGTGGGAGCACGGCGGCGCCCGCCGCCGGATCCGCGGCCGACGCGAACAGCGCGAACGGCCCCGCAGGCGCCGGCGTCGACTCCGATCTGAACGCGGTCGACGGTCAGCTCTCCGAACTGGACTCGGCGATGGCGAAGGCCACGCAGAGCCCGTCGGACGGCGGCTGACCCCCTTTCGGCCCGAGATCCAGCAGACAGGAATCAATCGTGAAGCGCTTCACCCGCCTTGCCGCGGCATCCCTCGCCGCGTCGGCGCTCGCCGCCGCGGCCGCGCTGCCCGCGCAGGCCCAGACCGCGCGCGCCGCCGCGACCTCCGGCACCGGTACCGCCGGGCTCAAGGCCGCACAGACCCTGACGACCTCGCGCATCGACGGCCGGCTTGAGACGCTGCGCGCACTGAGCATGGTCGTGAACAACGCCACGCACCTCAGCACCGCCGACCGCTCCACCCTCGGCAGCCTGATCAACAGTGACATCAGTGGTCTGACATCGCTGCGCAGCAAGGTCGCCGCGGAGAGCACGGTGGCCGCCGTGCGCGCGGACGCCACGGCGATGGTCGACGACTACCGCGTGTACATGCTCGTCGTGCCGAAGGTCCACCTGACCAACGTCTTCGACATCGAATCGGCCGCCGCGACGGCGCTACAGAAGGTGCACGACAAGCTCGCCACGCGCGTCGCCGCCGCTCCCGGCGGCGGTACTTCGGCCGAGAAGTCGCAGCTCGCCGACATGCAGGCGCAGATCCAGGCCGCGCAGCAGGCGGACGCAAACCGGGTGGCCACGCTGCTGGGCATCCAGCCCAGCCCGAACGCGGACGCGATCCACAGCGCGCTGTCGCCGCTGGCCGGCGACGCGAAGGACGCACGCAAGGCCTTGGCCCAAGCGCGCGACGACGCCAAGAAGATCCGCGCAGCACTCAAGTAGCAAGCAGCGGCCACGCAAGCGTCCGCCAAGTGCCAGCGCAGGCGTTCGGCGGTTCAACGTGGCTCCTCGTGGCTCCTCGAACGCTCAACGTTCACTGATTCCCGGAGGCGGCGGTGGCGCGGGTTTCGCGCAGACAGAAGGCGGCACTGGTCGCCACCGCCGTAGTCGCCCTCGTGGTGAGCTGCTCAGTCGCCTACCGCACCGCGGCGACACAGGGCGACTCGGCGGGCGGAAACGCAAGCGGGAACGCGAGCACGAATACAAGCACGAACACGAACACCAGCGGCACGGGCACGGCGCAGAACGCGCGCGTGCCCGTCGGCTCGTCTACGCACTACATCGAGAGCAGCGGACGTGAACGCACCTTCCGCCTCTACCGACCGGCCGGGCTGACCGGCCCCGCGCCCCTGGTGGTCATGCTGCACGGCGGCTACGGCAGCGCCAGTCAGGCCGAGGGCGACTACGGCTGGGACGCCGAGGCGGATTCCGGACACTTCCTGGTGGCGTACCCGGACGGCATGGACCGGGCCTGGAACGCGGGCGGCGGCTGCTGCGGAACCCCGGGCACGTCAGGGATCGACGACGTCGCCTTCATCACCGCGGTGGTCGCGGCCGTGCGTGGCGAGGCGGATGTCGATCCGGCGCGGATCTACGCCACCGGGATCTCCAACGGCGGCATGCTCGCCTACCGGCTGGCCTGCGACACCAGACTCTTCGCCGCGATCGGCCCGGACTCGGCCACGCTACAGGGCTCGTGCGATGCGCCCGCCGCGGTGTCGGTGATCGCCATCCACGGCACAGCCGATCGGTACATCCCCTACGACGGCGGTCCGGGCGCCGGGCCGGGCCGTGTCGACGGCCCGGCCGTGCCCTCCGTGATCGCCGACTGGCGCACGGTCGACCATTGCCGGGCTCCCACACAAACCGCCTCGAACACGGTCACCACGTCCCTGGCCACCTGCCCGGACGGGCGCGCCGTCGAGTTGATCACCATCGCAGGGGCCGGACACCAATGGCCGGGCAGCCGCCCCAAACCGTTGATCCAGCGGCTGCTGCACCTCGACCCGCCGTCCACGGCGCTGAACGCCACCAACGTCATCTGGCGGTTCTTCGCGGCGCACCCGGCCCCCGCCAACACAGCGGGCTGACGCGGATCCTGGCATCGCACAGTGGGTACGGTGTCCGGCGTGGCGTTCTTCCGTGCCAAATGTCCCGTGCCGCCGCGCGAACAGGCGTGGATCGAGAAGATGCTGCGCTGGAGCGCGGATCGGTTCGGGGACCTGCCGCTGCGACGACGTGTCGTCGAACCCACCGACACCTTCCTCTCGGGCGCGTACATCGGCGCGAAACGGGACGTGCTGCGTATCGTCGGCGAAGTCAGGGAGCATCTCGGCATCAGTGCCGACCGTGTCGAGGTGGAGTTGGCCGCCGACGAGGAGCTTCCCGGCGAGATCGGCGAGACCGCGCTCTTTCCGGTCAAGCGCTCATGGGTCGCAGGGCACTACCAGCAGCGCGAGGGGCGCGGACTGATCCGGATCGACCCGGCGCAGACGAGGGACCGGGTGCGGCTGGTGGCGGTCGCGGCCCACGAACTATGCCATGAGTTGCTGCTCGGCCGAGGCGGCGTACCCGGCGCGGACGGCGAGGACCACGAACCGCTGACCGACCTGCTCACCGTGTACACCGGCTTCGGCGTCTTCACCGCGAACGCCGCCTTCGACTTCAGGGCCTACAACGGCGGCGCTTGGCAGACCAGGACCCTGGGTTACCTGAACGAGGCCATGTTCGGCTACGCGCTCGCCTGCTACGCGTGGATGCGCGGCGAAGCGAGCGCGGAGCCAGCCTGGGCACGCCGGCTCGACGCGAACCCGCGCGGCTACATGAAGCAAGGCGTCCGGTTCCTGGAACGGGACGTCGGCACGACGCTCCTGTCAGGCTTCGAACCGCTCGCGACCGGGTAAGCAGCCTGCAACGGATCATCCGTTCGTCTGCCGTGGGCTGTCAGCAGCTCATATTCCGGCACATTCTTCGCGTACCGATGACACGGTTTGCGCCTTCCCCACCCGCGCCCGCGCGTGCTCCTACGCACCCGCGCCCGGAAACCGGACCACCACGCCCCCACAACGGGTGATTTCCGCACCGTCACGGACGAGTCACCATGACGGGGACGGCCTGATCAGAGTCTTGACATCGATCGGGCGTGTTCGGGCACGCGCCGTTCGGCGCGAGAAGGGGGATCCATCCATGTCATCACGCCTGCCATCCTTACCCGGCAGGACGGGCCCGGCGGTCGTGTGCGCCGCGCTCGTCGGCGCGCTGGTGGTCGCGGTGCCGACCGTGGCGAACGCGGCCTCGTCCACCACGCACAACGTCGCCTACGTCTACGACGACGCCCTCGGCAACGGGAGCGGCATCAACGACCCCAACTACGTCGGATCGAGCATCTTCACGGTCACCGGCATACAGCTGGGCACCGGGAGCACGGCCTCGTACAACGGCGCGGTCTTCACCAACAAACCGATATCGACCATCGACGCCGCGCCGGCCACGGCGCTGGGCGGCTTCGACACCGTCCTGCTGTACGAGGTCTGCGACATCGGCGCCGCCGCGAACGCGAACGCGCTGTCCGCGGTCAACGCCTTCCTCGACAACGGCGGCAAGGTCCTGATCTTCGACGGGGACCGGTGCGCTCCGGGCGAAGGCGGCCAGGCGGACTACAGCGGGTTCCGCTTCCCGTTCGCGACCAAGTCCCCGGGCCCGCGGGGCGCCACCGGCGGAAGCTACAGCTTCGTCGAGGACAACACGCTGACCGCCGGCATCGGCGGCCCCGACCCCGGCTCGGACGCGCTGGGCGACTCGAACACCTTCTCCGGGAACAAGGGCGCCTGGTGCACCTCGCTGATAACCACCAACGTCCTGAACAACACCGGCAACGTGCAGGCCTACGCCCGCACCGCGAACGGCGGCCTGGCGATCTACGAGGGCGAGGACCTCTGGGCCCACTGGCCGACCGCTCCGAAGACGCACATCAGGGCCGTTCTCACCAACGAGCTCACGCAGGCCTGGAACCCGGACGGCCTGCCGTGCACGAACCCCGCCTCCGGCATCAAGCTCGCGCCGGAATCGGCCACCGACCTGGTGGGCACCACGCAGATCGAGACCGCCAGCGTCGTGGACGGCTTCGCCCAGCCACGCGCGGGCATCACGGTGACCTTCACCGTCCTCAGCGGACCTGACAACGGGCTGACCGGCACCGCGGTGACCGACTCGACCGGCCATGCCTCCTTCCCGATCACCGACACCACCGCGACGGGCACGGACACCGTTCAGGCCAGCTTCAACGACACCGACAGCCCGCCGCCGCACTTCAGCAACAAGACCACCATCACCTGGCAGCCGCGACCGACCACCCTGGTCTACTCCGGCGCGACCAGCGGTGACTTCGACGACCCGACCACCCTGGCCGCGACACTGACCGACACGATCACCGGCTCGCCGATCGCGGGTGCCTCGGTCAGCATCCAGCTGGACGCACAACCGGCCTGCACCGGCACGACCGACAGCACCGGCAAGGCCGGTTGCTCCGTCACCCCGAGCGAGGCGGCGGGAACCGTACCGATCCACGCCTCCTACGCCGGTAGCGGCACGACCACCGGCTCTTCGGCGGACGCCACGTTCACGGTCACGCGGGAAGAGACGACGCTGACCTACACCGGCACCACACACGTCGCCAATGGTGGGCCCGCAACGCTTTCCGGCGTGCTGACCGAGGACGGCACGACGCCGATCCCGGGCCGTACGGTCGCGTTCGCGCTGGGCAGCGGCGCATCGCAGCAGACCTGCTCGGCGACCACCAACGCGAGCGGTTCGGCAGCGTGCACCATCGCCGCGGTCAACCAACCGCTCACCTCTGCGGCAACCGTCCCGATCTCGGCGTCCTTCGCCGGAGACTCCTACTATCTGCCCGCGAGCGCGAGCGCCACGGCGCACCTGCAATATCTGACCGGCCGCGCGTTCGGCGTGTCAGCCGGAGTCAACCTGCTCCTGCTGGACGTCAACCTCGCGCCCACGCCCGACACCGGCCAGATCGTCACCGCCGAGGCCACGACCACGTCGACTCCGTGCACAGCCACGATCAACGCACTCGGCGTCGTGGTGGCCCAGACCCTGTGCGTGAACGTGACCACGTCTCTCGCCCCGGGCACCTCGACCGCCACCTCGGCCGTCCAGCACATCACGATCGGCGTGCCCGGCCTGCCGGTGATCGACGCCACCGCCGTCAAGGCGACCTCGACCACCACCTGCGCCGGATCCAGCGGCGCGACCACCATCGCCAATCTGACCATCGGCGGAGCGCCGGTGACCGTGAGCCCCGGGCCGAACTCCACGATCAGCCTGCTCGGCCTGGCGACCCTCACCCTCAACGAGCAGAAGCCGGTACCGGGCGCCGACCAGGGCCTGACCGTCAACGCTCTGCACCTGACCGGTCTGGGCGGCGCAATCGACATCACCATCGCCTCGGCCACCAGCGACGCGCACGACTGCGGCTAGCCAGGGTCAGGCCCATCCCTTCCGCTTACCAACACTGACACCGACACCGACATAGATCCTCGATCGGCGCGCCGTCCGGGCCTTCCCCGGGCGGCGCGTCCGTCAAGCTCCAAAAACGTCCAAGAACAACCAGGAGAGTGTCGGTCCTCGGTGCGATGCTCGTAGGCATGGTCATCACCTTCGAGTCCGAACTGTGGCTCTGGGACGCCAGGCAGGGCGAGAGCTGGACCTTCGTGGCCCTTCCGGCCGAGGAGTCCGAAGACGTCCGGGAGTTGCTCGGCGGCGCTCCACGGCGTGGCTTCGGCTCGCTGCGAGTGCGCGCGACGGTGGGAACCAGCAGCTGGACCACGTCGATCTTCCCCGACAGTGCACGCGGCGCGTACGTGCTGCCGGTCAAGCGCGCCATCCGCAAAGCCGAGGGCCTCGACGTAGGCGACACCGCGACGGTGACCGTGGAGCTGCTTGATCTCACCTGACGACCGCCGGCACGGCGGCCAGGTTCGGATCGGCCTCGCCGGTCTCGACCGGTCGGCCGTGCGACGACGACCACCAGAACGTGGACGTGGACGTCGGCCCGTTGGGAAAGCCCAAGCCGAGGTCGCCGGGCTGATCGCCGACCGGCTGACACATCACCAGCCGATGGGGCCTTCGGCGTCGAAGTAGGCGCCGGTAGGGCCGTCGGGACTCACCTGCGCCATGCGCACGATGATCTCGGCGCCCTGCTCGACGGTCTGCGTGCCGGTCTTCCCGTTGAGGTCTGTCGCCGTGAATCCGGGCTCGACCGCGTTGATCCGCATGTTCGGCAACGCCTTCGCGTACTGAAGGGTGACCATGTTGACCGCGGCCTTCGACGCCGGATAGGCCACGCCCGGGTAAGCCGAGCCGGGCGAGCCCGTGGTGCTCATCCGCGTCATCGAGGCCAGGCCGCTGCTCACGTTGACCACGACCGGGGCGGGCGACTGCTGCAAGAGCGGCAGGAACGCGTGGGTGACGCGCACGAGGCCGAAGACATTCGTCTCGAACACCGTCCGCATCAGTTCGGCGGTCAAATCCGCGGCGCCGACCACCGTGTTGCCTTCGCCGCGTGCCTCGATTCCGGCGTTGTTGACCAGGACGTCCAGCCCGCCCTCGGCTTCGATCGCCTTCGCCGCGGCGGTCACGGACGCGTCGTCGGTGACGTCGAGCTGGACCATCCGCGCGCCGAGCCGCTCGGCGGCCCGGCGGCCACGCTCCGGATCCCTGCTGCCGATGTAGACGGTGTGGCCCGCCGCGATG
>NZ_DASYZI010000104.1:0-29082 GCF_035946395.1 Actinocrinis sp. | reverse complement strand
CACTCCAGGTCTCGGGCGTCGAGCGTGGTGTGGGCACGTACCAGATCGTTCATGGACGGCATTGGCCCAGTATCCCAGGCGTACCCGTTTGGGCTGGCCTGGAACGGATGATGACCATGAGTTCACCCCTGGACTGGCTGGACGAGCACGCGCGCAAACGCGAGGCGGCGGGGCTGCGGCGGCTGCTGCGGCCGCGCGAGGCGCGCACCGGGCTGGTCGATATCGCGGGCAACGACTACCTCGGGCTGGCTCGCGATCCGCGGGTCGCCGCGGCGGCCGCCGAAGCCGCGCACACCTGGGGCGGCGGGTCGACCGGCTCTCGCCTGGTGACCGGAACGACCCGGGCGCACGCGGAGCTGGAGCGCGACCTGGCGCAGTTCGTCGGCGCCGAGGCGGGGCTGGTCTTCTCGTCGGGTTATCTGGCGAATCTCGGGGTGATCACGGCGCTGGCGGGGCGCGGTGATCTGATCGTCTCGGACGCGTTGAACCACGCTTCGCTGATCGACGGATGCCGGTTGTCCAGGGCGCGAGTGCAGATCGTCGGGCACTGCGCGGTCGACGAGGTCGCGCGGGCGCTGGCTGAGCGGACCGAGGAGCGGGCGTACGTGGTGACGGACGCCGTGTTCTCGGTGGACGGGGACGTCGCGCCGCTGGCGGATCTGGCCGAGGCCTGCCGCGCGCACGGCGCGGCGCTGATCGTGGACGAGGCGCACGGCGTGGGTGTGTTCGGCGACGGCGGGCAGGGGGCCGTGCACGCCGCGGGGCTCGCCGGCGCTCCGGAAGTGGTCATGACCGCCACGCTCTCAAAGTCGCTCGGGGCGCAGGGCGGCGCGGCGCTGGGCGGGCGGGCCGTGATGGAACACCTGGTGGACACCGCGCGCCCCTTCATCTTCGACACCGGACTCGCTCCGGCGTCGGTCGGCGCGGCGGCCGAGGCGCTGCGCGTCCTGCGCGCGCAGCCCGAGCTGGCGCAACGAGTGCGCGACAGGGCTCGCGCCTTGCACGAACTCGCGCTCGCCGCGGGCCTGACCGCCACCGTTCCGGTCGGCGCGGTGACGTCGGTGCTGGTCGGCGACCCGGACTCGGCCGTGGAGCTGGCGG
Source organism: Actinocrinis sp. (assembly GCF_035946395.1). Taxonomy (NCBI): domain Bacteria; kingdom Bacillati; phylum Actinomycetota; class Actinomycetes; order Catenulisporales; family Actinospicaceae; genus Actinocrinis; species Actinocrinis sp. Next base: position 27,981 of record NZ_DASYZI010000104.1, on the reverse strand, counting down.
GAGTGTGCGCCGAGCACGGCGCCGCGGTCGGCTGCTTCCGGCCGCCGTCGGTACCGGACGGTGTCTCCCGGCTGCGGCTCACGGCCCGCGCCGACCTGACCGACAGCGACCTGAAGGTGGCTGCCGGAGCGTTACACGCGGTGGCGGCGCGTGTCGGAGGGACTGCCTGACATACGTCTGAGTGCCTTTCAGGCACCTTCCGGGTGCCCTTTGGGTGCCTCCTGAGTGCCATCCGGCGGCTGCCGGGGTGTGTGGTCCAGACCAATACCCCGAGAGGTCTGGACAACCGAGATTGGTCTAGTCCACAATCGTGGACGGCTCGCCGAACCGCGGCGCAGACCGGCTGTCCCAGCCCGCTAGTCCGTGCACCGCAGGAGGAGTCGTCGCGTGCCCACCATCTCGGCGCCCCGAGCGGTCGTGGACGGAAGATTGACCGGTCCGGTCACCATCGCCGTGCAGGACGGAGTGATCCGCGAGGTGCGTCATCATCACGACGCGCCCCGGAGTGCCCCCGCCGACGTGGCGCTGCCGGACGGAATACTGACCGCGGGCCTGGTGGACATCCAGATCAACGGCGCGTTCGGGGTCGACTTCTGCGCCGCCGACGACGACGGCTGGGATCGGGTGGCCAGCGCGCTGACCGGCACCGGGGTGACGTCGTTTCAGCCCACGTACATCACCGCGCCGCTCGGTGCGCTGGTCTCCGGACTCCAGACCGCGATCGAGGCGCGCCAGCGGCAGGCCGACACCGGCAGCGCCAGGATCCTCGGCGTGCACCTGGAGGGCCCGTTCCTCTCTCCCGTGCGGCACGGTGTGCACGAGAAGCGTTACCTCGCCGAGCCGACCGCTGAGGCGATCGATCGGCTGCTCAACGCGCCGGGCCGGGAAATCCTGACGATGGTCACGCTCGCGCCCGAGCTACCCGGCGCAATTGACGCGGTACACCGCCTGACCGCGGCCGGTATCCGCGTGTCAGTGGGTCACACCGACGCGCTCGCGGCCCAGATCACCGCTGCGGCCGATGCCGGAGCGACGCTGGTGACGCACATCTTCAATGCGCAGCGCGGCCTTGCGCACCGTGAGCCGGGCGTACCCGGCGCGACGATGGCCGACCGCCGCTTCTACTGCGGGCTGATCGCCGACCTGCACCACGTGGCGCCGGAGATCTGCGGCCTGATCTGGAAGGGCGCGCGGGGCCGGGTCGTGCTGGTGACCGACGCGATCGCGGCGGCGGGCATGCCGCCGGGCGAATACGAACTGTCGGGCATCCCGGTGGTGCTCAGCGAGGACGGGGTTCCGCGCAACGCCGACGGGACCATCGCGGGTTCCGCGCTGACGCTGGATCAGGCGGTGCGCAACATGATCTCCCTGGGCCTACCCGTGGCCCAGGTGGTCGAGGCGGCCAGCCGGGTGCCGGCGGACGCGCTCGGCCGGCACGACGTCGGCCGGATCGCGGTCGGCGCGCGCGCCGACCTGGTCTGGTGGTCCGATGACTTCCACCCGCGCCGCACGTGGGTGGACGGCAGGGAGGCACAGGCGCCCGCCACGGCGACCGCCGTCCTGCCCGCCGCGCGGGAATCATTCGCCGTGTCGCCCTGACTCGACACGGCCGCCCGCAGCGGCCCGCGCCGGCGCCCCAGACGGATGCCCGCACCATCCGCCCGGTATCGCCCGGCGACAATGCTCCGCCAGCCGGAGCGTCATAAAGGGACCGCAGGCGCGGACGGAAGCTGAGGGTCTTCCGTCCGCCGCCTGCGGGTCCACATACGAGGAGCGTCCTACGAGCGACCGAGGATTGGTGGCCGGGCTTGCGTGCCGATAGCCGTCGCCTGGCCACGTTGTCATAGGTCGCCGCGTCGTCGGTCGCCGCGCGGTATTGTTCATGCGGCTGACGCCGCGCGGCACTGCGACTCCCTCCCCCACCTCGCCACGCTCGGCCCCCGACCCACAAGCCCACGCGGCGCCAGCCGCATGAACAACACCGTCGGCCACCAACCCTCAGTCGTTCTCAGCGTCCCGCGCCGGAAGTCCGCCGCATAGGAAACCGGTCATCCGCACCCGGTCGGCAAGGCGGCGCGGCGCCCTCAAACTCGGTTGTTTGAGGGCACTGCTGTTTGAGGGCACTGCGGCAACGCGGCCAGGCGGACTGTGTTTGATCAACCGCGTGGGACCGATTTCTGCGGCGAACCTCCGGCGTGGGGCACCAGCCGAACCGCCGCCGAGACTGGCCACCCCGCCGTCACATACGTCGCCCCGCTCTGGGACAATCGCCACTGCCATCGAATCTAAATCGATGGACGCGGGGCTTGGGATTCCTCAAGGATGAGGCGCCACCGCGCTTTCGGCGCAATCGGGGCCTTTGGCGCAATCGGGCGAATCGGGTTTTCGGGTCGATATGGGGCGATCGTCGGCAGCGCGCTTGACAGCGCCCCCACTCGCGATACATCGTGTTTCCCAGTTGCGATGTATCGCGTTTATGGGAGGGTACACGAGATGAACGCACTGCAACGGGCGGGGAATGCGCTCGCGCGCTTCCCGGGCGGCCGTGTCGGCAAGTGGGTGGTGCTCGGGGTCTGGGTCGTGCTGCTGCTGGCCCTGGGCTCGCTGGCCGGCAAGCTCAACGGGGCCGAGGACAACCAGGCGTCCAGCTGGCTGCCCGGCAGCGCCGAGTCCACCCAGGTGCTGAACCTGAGCGGCCAGTTCCAGTCCACCGGGCTGGTGCCCACCGTGGTGGTCTATGAGCGTGCGAGCGGTGTCACACCCGCCGACCTGACGAAGGCCAGGGCCGACGCCGGCGCCTTCGTCAATGCGCCGCACGCCACCCACCAGATCGTCGGACCGATCCCGTCGAAGGACGGCAAGGCGATCGAGACGATCATCCAGATCGACCTCGGCAACAGCAGCGGATGGAACGATCTGACGCCCGCGGTCAACGCCATCAAGGCGCAGGCCGCCTCCGGCGATCCGGGACTGAGCGCCTACGTGACCGGTCCAGGCGGCATCGGCGCGGACGAGGCCGGGGCGTTCAGCGGCATCGACGGGGTGCTGCTGTACTCGACGATCGCGGTCGTCGTGGGACTGCTGCTGCTCACCTACCGCAGCCCGATCCTGTGGTTACTGCCGCTGATGTCCGCCGGTCTCGCACTGAGCGTCGCCGAGGGCGTCGTCTACCTGCTGGCCCGGCACGGCCTGACGGTCAACGCGCAGAGCGCGGGCATCCTGCTGGTGCTCGTGATGGGCGCGGGCACGGACTACGCGCTGCTGCTGATCGCGCGCTATCGCGAGGAACTGCGAAGGCACGCGGACCGGCACGAGGCGATGGCGATCGCCCTGCACCGCGCCGGCCCCGCGATCATCGCCTCGGCGGCCACCGTCGGCGTCGGGATGCTCTGCCTGACCGCCGCCGAGATGAACTCGACCAGCGGCCTCGGGCCGGTCTGCGCGGTCGGCGTCATCGTGGCCCTGCTGGCGATGGTCACCCTGCTGCCCGCGCTGCTGACCATCTTCGGCCGGTGGATCTTCTGGCCGGTGCGCCCGGCGGTGGGCACCGCGGACCCGACCGCCACGGGCCTGTGGGCGCGGATCGGCGGCGGCATCGGCAAGCGCTCGCGGACCGTCTGGGTCGGCACGGTGCTCATCCTCGGCGCGCTCGCCGTCGGGATCACCGGCCTCAAGGCGGACGGCCTGTCCAACGCGGGCCTGTTCACCAACACCCCGGCATCGATCGTCGGCCAGCAGGTGGTGGCCAAGCACTTCCCGGCGGGTGCCGGAAGCCCGGTCATCGTCATCACCAAGGACGCGTATGCCGCACAGGTGGACAATGCGCTGAACACCACGCCGGGCATCGTCGGCGTGGAGGACGCGATCATCAAGAACGGCTACGCCTACCTACAAGGCGACCTCGGTCCCGCGCCGGACAGTCAGGCCGCGAAGGACACCATCGACGCGGTACGCACGAACGTACACGCCGTCCAGGGTGCGGACGCGATCGTCGGCGGTAACACGGCCGTGCAGTTGGACACCGAACGGGCGTCGCAGCACGATGACAAGATCATCATTCCGCTGATCCTTCTGGTGGTGCTGGTGATCCTCGGCCTGCTGCTGAGAGCGCTGGTCGCACCGCTGGTGCTGATCGCCACCGTGGTGCTCTCGTTCGGCGCCTCGCTGGGCCTGAGCAGCATCATGTTCAACGACGTGTTCCACTTCAGCGGCGAGGACGCGGCATATCCGCTGCTCAGCTTCGTCTTCCTGGTGGCGCTCGGGATCGACTACAACATCTTCCTGATGACCCGCATCCGCGAGGAGGCGGTCAAGGTCGGCACCAAACGCGGCGCGCTGGTCGGCCTGGCCGCGACCGGCGGCGTGATCACCTCGGCCGGCATGATCCTGGCCGGCACCTTCGGCGTGCTGGGCACGCTGCCGGTGGTCGGCTTCGCCGAGATCGGGTTCACCGTCTCGCTCGGCGTCCTGCTCGACACCTTCATCGTCCGCTCGATCCTGGTCACCGCCCTGGCGATGGACCTGAACCGGTGGATCTGGTGGCCGAGTGCCCTGGGCCGCCGCGCCACGGCCCCCGCCGGGGTGCCCGTCCAGGGTTACCCGGCGGACGAGCCGGACGCTGTCGTGAAGTAGCAACCGCTGTGAAGTAGTGACCGCAGAGAATCAACAGGGGCTCCGTTCCGCGAGGTAGGCGGAACGGAGCCCCTGTGCTTGTGCGGCTGCTTCTACTTCGTCTCGGTGACCTTGGCCAGGGCACGCGGGGCGTCCGGGTTCAGCCCGCGGGCCACGGTGACCTCGTACGCGAGCTGTTGCAGCGGCAGGATCTCCAGGATCGGGGCGACCTCCTCGGCGATCCCGGAGGGCAGCGCGAAGCCCGCCGAGGCGCCCGCCACGTGCTCGGGAGAGCCGACCACGACCAGGTCCGCACCCCGCTCGCGCAGACGGCCCAGAACGGGCTCCAGGGCCTTGCCGCCCGCGCCCGCCGAGGCGATGGCGATGACCGGGGAGACGTTGTCCACCATCGCCAACGGGCCGTGCAGCAGGTCCGCGCCGGAGAACGCGTGCGCGGGCAGATACGAGGTCTCCATCACCTTCAGCGCGGCCTCGCGGGCGGTCGGGTAGCCGTAGCCGCGCGAGGTGATCACCAGACGGGAGGCGAAGCGGTAGCGTTCCGCCAGCTTGACCACCTCGTCGCGCCGCTCCCGGATCGAGGCGGCCAGCTCCGGCAGCCCGGCGGCCGTCGAGCCGTCGCCGCCGCGCACCGCGTCGACGAGCAGGTAGAGGGTCAGCAGCTCGGCGGTGTAGGTCTTGGTCGCGGGCAGCGCCTTCTCCGGCCCGGCAAGCACGTCCAGGGCCAGCTCGCTGGCCCGGTTTACCGGCGAGCCCGCCACGTTCGTCACCGCCAGCGTCAGCGCCCCGGCGGACTTCGCCATCTCGGTGTACGCGACCAGGTCGGGCGAGCCGCCGGACTGCGAGACGGTGATCGAGAGCACGTCGGAGAAGTCGGGCCGGGCGCCGTACGCGGTCGCGGTGGACATCGAGGTCAGCCCGGCCGGCAGGCCGAGCGCCACCTCGATCAGGTACTTGGCGTAGTAGGCGGCGTTGTCGCTGGTGCCGCGGGCGGTCAGCAGCACGAAGCGCGGCTTGCGGCGGCCGATCTCGGCGGCCACCTCGCGGATCGCGGGCAGTCCCTCGTCCAGGACACGCTGTAGAACGGCGGGCTGCTCGGCCATCTCGCGGGCCATGATCTCGCCGGGCTGGACGTCCGGAGTGGTCGTCATGCGGGATGGTTCCTTTCGTAGCTGTACGAATGCAACGCGGTGCCAGTCCACACCGTGCGCCGTCAACCGTCCATGCGCCGGCCGGTCAACGCCTCGGCAGCGGCGATGCCGCAGACCCACGCCGCGCCATAGGTCGCGACGACTGTGACGCCTCGGTCCACCAGTTCATCGGTGCGACCGTACGGCAGCCCGAACTCGACCACGACGGCGTCGGGCCGTTCGGCGACGATCGCGTCGACCGCCCGCGCCATCCACCGGTTGAGGTGCAGGTCGCGCACGGCCAGCACGAGCGCACGGCCGGCCGACTCCGCCAGGATCGGCGCGGTGTCGACGCGAGCGTCGTGGTCGACGACCGGCACGGTCATCAGTCCGACGGACTCGGTGCCGGAGATCGGCGGCATGACGCGGGTTCCGTTGGTGCCGGGCAGCAGCTCGGAGACGGGGCGGATGAGACCCCACTGGGTCGAGGTGTCCACGGCGATGCTGACCAGCGGCGAGAATTCGGCGACGTACACCGGGGCGCTCAGCGGCTTGAGCTCACCGCGCACGCGCACCGCCCGGCGTGCGGCCTCCAGGCCGACCCCACGGTCCGCCTCGCTGGCCCCTGCGCCGCCCGCACGCACCTCGGCGGACCAGCCGGCCACGGCGCGGTTGCGCTCGGCCGCCTCGTGCAGCCGCTCCTCGGACAGGCGGCGTTCGCGGACAGCCCAGACCAGGGCGTTGCGCAGATGGAGGAACGCGTTCTCGTCCGCCAGCCCGCCGCCGAAACAGATCGCGTCGGCTCCGGCCGCTATCGCCTTGACGGTGCCCTCGGCGATTCCGTAGTAGGCGGAGATGGAGCCCATGTCGATGCCGTCGGTGATGATCAGGCCGTCGTAGCCGAGTTCCCCGCGCAGCAGCCCGGTGAGCACGGCGTGGGACATCGTCGCCGGCAGGTCGGGGTCGTAACGCGGGAAGAGGATGTGCGCGGTCATGATGGTCTTCGTCCCGGCGGCGACGGCGGCCCGGAACGGGGCGAGGTGCAGGGCGAACTTCGCGTCGTCGAAGTCGGCGAGCGGCAGGCCGAGGTGCGAGTCCTCGCCGGCGTCGCCGTGGCCCGGGAAGTGCTTGGCGCACGCGGCCACGCCGGCCGCTTGCAGGCCCCGGACGTAGGCGGCGGTGTGCCGCACGACCAAGGCGCTGCCCGAACCGAACGAGCGCACCCCGATCACCGGATTGGCCGCGTTGGCGTTGACGTCGGCGACCGGGGCGTAGTTCAGGTTGACCCCGGCGGCGGCCAGGTCGCGGCCGATCGCGAACGCCACCTGCTCGGTCAGCCGCGGGTCGTCCGCGCTGCCGAGTGCGGCGTTGCCCGGATAAGAGGAGCCGTGGGCCACCTCCAGCCGCGTGACGTCGCCGCCCTCCTCGTCGATGGCGACCAGCAGCTGCGGCTCGTCCTGACGCAGTAGCGCGGTGAGCGCCGCCAACTGCTCGATGTCGCGCACGTTGCGCGAGAACAGGGCGATGCCGCCGAGTTCACCCGCGGCGATCCGCCGGCGCAGCCATTCCGGCGCGGCGGTCCCGTCGAATCCGGCCTGGAGCACGGCTCCGGCGTCGCGCAGCAGTCGGGCGGTGTCGGTGCCGGATCTGGCCATGGTCGTCCCGTCCTCGGGGTCGCTGGTACGGACTGTGGGTGCCGGAAAGCGGCCGCTTGCACGCAGCGGTTCAGGGGGTGCGCGGATCGGTGGCCGAGCGGGTCGAGGCGGAGGAGGGCGCCGCAGCGCCACACGGCGCCAGCCGCCTCAGCGACACCGCGCGGCGACCGACGACTACGCCGTCAGGCAACGGCCATCGGCCCGCACCCACGCGGTGCCAGCCGCATGAACAACACCGTCGGCCACCAAACCGCGCACCCTCTTACCCCTTGACCGCGCCCGCGGTCAGTCCGGAGGCCACCCTCCGCTGGAAGATCACGAACAGGATGATCACCGGCAGCGAGACCAGCAGCGCGCCGGCCATCTGCGAGCCGTAGTCGGCGCCGTGCGTCGGGCTGGCCGAGTAGAACGAGAGCCAGACCATCGAGGTGCGCTTGCCGTTGCTGCTCAGCAGCGTGTTGGCCAGCACGAACTCGTTCCAGGCCTGGATCCAGGCGTACACCCCGGTGGTCACCAGGCCGGGCATGGAAAGCGGCAGGATGATCCGGAAGAACGCGCCCCAGCGGGTGCAGCCGTCCACCATGGCCGCCTCGTCCAGCTCCACCGGGATGTTCACGATGAACGAGCGCAGCGTCCAGACCACGTACGGGATGGTGAAGACCAGATAGGCGAGGATGACGCCGAGGTACTGGTCGTAGAGGCCCGCCTTGTTGAGCACGATGAACAGCGGGATCGCGATCGTCAGCAGCGGCACCATCTGCACGACGAGGATCGCCACGATGAACGGGTTGCGGCCGCGGAACCGGAACCGGGCGACCGCCACCGCGGCCAGGAAGCCGACCACCAGGCCGGCGATCACCGAGCCGATCGTGATGATCGCGGTGCTGCGCATGCTGTTCAGGAAGTCCGGATCGCTGAAGACCGTCCGGTAGCTGGAGAGGTCGAAGTGCGTCGGCCAGAAGGTCGGGTCCTGGGCGAGCAGGTCGTGGTTGGACTTGACCGTGGTCAGGATCATCCAGTAGATCGGGAAGGCCATGACCAGGCCGAAGGCCACCGCGATCGTGTTCCACAGCGCCGTCATCGCCCGCTTCTCGCCGGGGCGGGTGCCGCGGGCGTGCAGCTTCGTCTGCCCCGCTGCGGGCAGGCGGTCGGGCATCGGGCGCGCGGGAGTGAAGCCGGCCATCAGCCCTGGCCTCCGATCTTGACGACCTGTCGGATGTACGCGATCAGCACGACCAGCATCAGCAGGATCATCGCGATCGAGATCACCGAGCTGGTGCTGTAGTGCGAACTGGTGAAGCCCTCTTCGTAGAGGTAGACGCCCACGGTCCAGTAGCCAGGCTCCGGCGAGTTCTGCCGCAGCGCCCAGATCTGCGCGAACACCTGGAAGTCCCAGATGAAGCTGAGCGAGGTGCACAGCAGCAGGAAGGGCCGGATGATCGGCAGGATGACGTGCCGGAACTGCTGCGCCGGATTGGCCCCGTCCACCTTCGCGGCCTCGACCAGCTCCCGCGGCACCTGGGTCATCGCGGCGTTGAGGCCGAGCACGAGGAACGGCAGGGCGCCCCAGACCACCGCGATGGCGACCACGACGTAGAGGCCCTCGTTGGCGTTGGCGAACCAGTCGTGGTTCCTCATGCCGCTGCCGCCGAACAGATAGAAGATGTAGTCGACCACTCCGCCGATGCCGGCGAACAGCCAGCGGAAGACGGTGCCGGTGACCAGCGCGGGCACCGCCCACACGAACATCATCACGGTGGAGACGAAGATCTTCGCCCACGGCGAGACCCGGTTCAGCACCAGCGCGAAGCCGAGGCCGAGCGCGATGGAGATCGTGACGACCTCGACGGTGAACAGGAACGAGCGCTCGACGACCGACCAGAACTGGGAGTCGGACAAGACCCTGCCGAAGCCCTGGAAGCCGATCCACTTGTCCAGGCTCGGCACGGCCAGCCGCAGGTAGCTGTTGACGTTCTGGAACGCGAGCATGATCACCCGCACCAGCGGGTAGCCCAGCACGCCGATCAGCGTGACGACTGCCGGGAGGATCAGCACGTAGGGGATGTAGTTGCCCTGGACCGTCACGCCGCGGCGGCGGCCCTTCGGCGCCGGGAAGGGTCCGTCGAGGCGCTCGACGCCCTGCTCGCGGCGATCGGATTGAATCGCGCTCATCGTGTGGATGGGTCCTTCCCTGGAGCCCGTGTTCAAACTGGCTCTTCGCCCATGACCCGGGTCTTGTGGCGGCGGTGGATTCGCCCGCCGCCGCGCGTCGGCCGGTCCTGCGCCGCCGCCCCGGCCGAGGCCGGAGAGATGAAGCTGCACGGCCGCCTGCTCACGGCGCCGCGTGCACAGCAGCCCGCGCGTTTGTTGCGCGGGCTGCTGTTGTTCAACGCGTGCGCCGCCCTGGTCTCGCGGGCCGCAGCCGCTCCGTGCTCGGATGCGTCCCGGCCCGCGAGGGGGAAACTACTGCGCGTTCAGGTCGCCCAGAATGGTCGTCTGAGCGGTGCCGAGGGCGCTGGCCGGGTCGGTGCCGGTGGCCACCGCGGAGAACGCGGTCTGTAGCGCGGTCTCGTCGGCGCCGGACCAGTTCGGCGAGTTCGGGATGAACCAGGTGGACGCCTTGGCAGCCTCGCCGGTGGCCTGGTTGGCGGAGCTGGCCGCCTCGTAGGCCGAGATCAGCGTCTTGTTGTTCGGGATGGCGTACTTGGCCAGCAGCGTCTGGGTCGCGGTGTCGGTGAAGATCCGCAGGAACTCGGCGCCGAGGGCCGCGTTGGCGGCGTGCGTCGGCACGGCCAGGTCGGAGCCGCCGAGGAACGCCGGGGTCGGCGTGCCGGCCGCGGTGCCCGGGACCGGGATCTCGGCCAGGTCGTTGGCCAGCGCCGGGTTGCCCGCCTTCGGGTCGACCACGGAGCCGGCCTCCCAGCCGGCGCCGATGATCGCGGCGATGTTGCCCTTGGCCATCAGCGCGTCCTGGTTGGACTCGTCGACCGTGGCGCCGCCGACCGAGAACTTCTTCTGCAGGCCGTACCAGGTCTGGATGCCGTTGACGAAGGTCGGGTCGGTCAGCGTGCCGGAGTAGTTCGAGCCGCTGGCCTTGGCGATGACGCCCTTGACGCCGTAGGTGCCGGCGCCGAAGGACAGCGCGGTGTACCAGTCCTTGCCCGGCAGGTAGAGCGCCGAGAAGTTCGGGGTGGACGCGTTCTTCGCCTGGACCTTGGTCAGGTCGGCGGTCAGGTCGTCCAGCGTGGCCGGCGGGGTGGCGACGCCGGCCGCGGCGAACAGGTCCTTGCGGTAGATCAGCACGCGGGCGCCGGCGTAGTACGGGACGGCGAAGGTCTTGGTGCCGTCGGCGCTCTGGCCGGAGGCGGCCAGCGAGTCGAGCCACTGCGCGGAGTTGTCGAACTGGCCCTTGACGCTGGTCAGGTCGACGAACGAGCCGGCGTTGATGTACTTGGCCGTCTGCGTGTTGCCGAGCTCAAGCGCGTCGGGCGCGTTGCCGGAGAGCAGCGCGGTGTCCAGCTTGGTGGTGTAGTTGCTCCACTGCTGGTACTCGATGTTGAGCTTGGCGCCGGTCTCCTTCTCGAAGGCGGTCTTCGCCGCGGCGACCACGTCCGGCCAGCCCTTCTGGGCGTCCACCATGAGCCAGACGGTGACGGTCTTGCCGGCACCGGAAGTGCTGAGCACGCTCTGCGGCGTCGAGGTGTTACCGCCTGACGACGACGATGAGCACGCTGAGGCGGTCAACGCGGCTGCGGTCAGGGCCGCGGCCACTGCGATTGTGCGCTTCAAGCCATCCTCCTGTGGATGCAAAGCGGGGCGGACTGTGGACGGCACCGGTCCGGTCTCGACCCGGCGACCCTGGGCTTCGCCGAGCCGGGGCCGGTGCCGCGTTTGGGGCTGTTAGAACTTAGCCGTTCGGGGCCTTGCCGAATTGAATTCGATCTTGCACTGTCGCGGTGTCGCCACCGTTCCGGTCGGCGTGCGGCGAGCGCACCGGGGGTCTCGTGCCGGCCGGCCCAATGGTTTAGACCAGTTGGGAGAGTGGCATAGACCAATATGGACCGTCAAGGGTTCGGGCGCCAGGGGTCCAAAGCCGTTATCAAGGCTTCACCGGTCACCAGCTCGTGATGTATGGTGCATACTGGTCTAGACCTCTCCTGGCACGGCCGGGGTGCCGCGCGCGCCGGAGGGCTGTCGGTCCTTTACAGTGCCGTGGGACCATGACACCTTGTGGCCACAACATCAGGAGGTGCCGTGACGGTCGAGCACAGCGCGGTCGAGGTCCGTGCCCCGCTCGTCGGGCCGGGAGAGCTGGATCAGGACGAGAACGCCCAGGCCGCCGAGCCGGCCGCGCGCGTCCCGAAGTACTACCGGCTCAAGCGGCACCTGCTGGAGATGACGCAGACCATGCCGCCCGGCACCCCGGTCCCGCCGGAGCGCACCCTCGCGCTGGACTTCGACACCTCGCGCACCACCGTGCGCCAGGCCCTGGCCGAGCTGGTGGTGGAGGGCCGGCTCGAACGGATCCAGGGCAAGGGCACCTTCGTGGCCAAGCCGAAGGTAGCGCAGGCGCTGCAACTGACCTCTTACACGGAGGACATGCGGGCGCAGGGCCTGGAGCCGACCTCGCGGCTGCTGGAGATCGGCTACGTCTCCGCCGACGACGACCTGGCCGACCGGCTGGTCGTGAAGCCGGGTTCGCGGGTGCTGCGGATCGAGCGGCTGCGCATGGCCAACGGCGAGCCGATGGCCATCGAGACCACGCATCTGTCCGCGAAGCGCTTCCCCGGGCTGCGAAAGCATCTGACCAAGTACGCCTCTCTCTACACGGCCCTGAGCGAGGAGTACGGGGTGCACCTGGCCGAGGCGGAGGAGACGATCGAGACCGCGCTGGCCACGCCGCGCGAGGCCGCGCTGCTGGGCACCGACACGGGGCTGCCGATGCTGCTGCTCTCGCGGCACTCGAAGGACGACGGCGGCGAGCCGGTCGAGTGGGTGCGTTCGGTCTATCGGGGCGACCGGTACAAGTTCCTGGCGCGGCTGACCCGCCCGACGTCGTAACTGCGACCCGCATCGGGTTTACTTAACCCCTGATGTCTATGCACCGACACCGCTCCACAATCCCGCGGCAGCCTCTGTTCGGGATCGCATTCGCAGTGGCCGTGCTGGTCGCGTTGAGCGTCGGCGTGTTGATAGGGGTGGCCGGCAAAGCGTCGGACGGACCGCCGAGCGCCGCGCAGCGGGCGGACTACGCGGACGTTCTGCCCGCGCCGGTCAGCGCGGTGGCGGTCGGCGGGCAGTTCGTGATCACTCCTTCGACGGAAATCCACGTCTCCCCCGGCTCGGCTGCCGCGCGCAGCGTCGCCGACTACCTCGCTTCCCTGCTGCGCCCGGCAACCGGCTATGCGGTTCCGGTAACGAACGCACGATCATCAAGCAGCGCCACAACCAGCGGCGGCATCGGGCTCGTACTCACCGACGACAAGCAGCTCGGTGCCGAGGGCTATCGGCTGGATGTGGCCGACAATCAGGTCACCATCAAGGCCGACCAGCCGTCCGGTCTGTTCCACGGCGTGCAGACGCTGCGTCAGCTTCTGCCGCCGCAGGTCGAGAAGCGCAGCGAGCAGAAGGCCTCGTCCGCTGGTGAGCTGCACGGCGCTGAACCAGCGTGGGCGGTGCCCTCAGGCCACATCCTCGACTACCCCCGCTTCACGTATCGCGCAGCGGGGCTGGATGTCGCCCGGCACTTCTTCAGCGTCGCCGACGTGGAGCGGTACATCGACGAGATCTCGCTCTACAAGGTCAACTACCTGCACCTGCATCTGACGGACGATCAGGGCTGGCGGCTGGCGATCAACGGCTGGCCGAAACTCACCACGATCGGCGCGGCGACCGAGGTCGGCGGCGGCCCTGGCGGTTTCTACACGCAGGACGACTACCGCAAGCTCGTCGCGTACGCACAGTCGCGGTACATCACGATCGTTCCTGAGATCGACATCCCGGGGCACGTCACCGCTGCCCTGGCGTCGTACCCGACGCTGAACTGCTACGGCAAACCGCAGCAGGTGTTCACCGGCATCGACAGCGGGTTCAGTTCGCTGTGCGCCAGCAAGCCGACGACGTACACGTTCCTCGACGACGTCTTCCGTCAACTCGCTGCGTTGACCCCAGGGCCGTACGTCGGCATCGGCGGTGACGAGGCGAAGGCGACTTCACCGACCGACTACGCGAAGATCGTCAGCCGCGCCGCGTCCGTTGTCCGCGCTCAGGGCAAAGTCCCGTGGGGTTGGCAGGAGACCGTCGCGGCGTTCGACGGAAATCCGCCCGCCATCTCGAATCCCGCCGCGTCGGACCCGCCAGTGGCCACGTACTGGAATCCCGGGCCCCCGACGCCGCAGCTCGTTCAGGCCGCGAACTCGGGAACTCGGCTGGTGCTCGATCCGGCGAGCCACACGTACCTGGACCAGAAGTACAACGCGGACACCACCCTCGGGCTGAAGTGGGCTGGTTATGTCGACGTGCAGGACGCGTACAACTGGGACCCCGCGACGTACCTGCCGGGCGTGAACGCGTCGTCGGTCCTCGGGGTCGAGGCGGACCTCTGGACGGAGACGATCGCGCACAACTCCGACATCGACTACATGGCGTTCCCGCGCCTGCCCGCCGTTGCCGAACTCGGCTGGTCCTCGACGGCCGTGCACCACTGGACGGCGTTCCAGTCGCGCCTGGCCGCGCAGGGGCCGCGTTGGAGCCTGATGGGCATTGGTTATTACCACTCCGCGCAGATTCCCTGGCCTGCCGGTAGCTGATCCCGGCGGTAGCTGATCCCGGCGGCAGTTGGAACCGGGGCGGCGGGACACGTCGGTAAACTCGCCGGTCGTGAGCATTCTCGTGGTGACTGGTACCGGCACCGGGGTCGGCAAGACGGTCGTGACCGCGGCGCTGGCCGCGCTGGCGGCGGCACGCGGCGCCTCGGTCGCCGTGGTCAAGCCCGCGCAGACCGGAGTGGTCGGCGGCGAACCGGCCGACCTGGCCGACATCGCGCGGTTGGCCGGCGTGACTGACACCCACGAGTACGCGCGTTACCCCGATCCGCTCTCCCCCGCCGCGGCGGCACGCATCAGCGGCCTGCCCGCGTTGTCGCTGCACGACGCCGCCGCCGACATCCGCAAGCTGGCCGACTCGCGGCGGCTGGTGCTCGTGGAGGGCGCCGGCGGCCTGCTGGTGCGCTTCGACGAGGACGGCGCGACACTGGCCGATCTGGCCCGCGAACTGAGCGCGCCGGTACTCGTGGTCGCCGATCCGGCACTCGGCACGCTCAACCACACCGCGCTGACGCTTGAGTCGATGGCGCTGCGCGGCGTGGAACTCGCCGGGGTGGTGCTCGGCTCCTGGCCGGCGGCGCCGGACGAGCCGGACCTGGCGATGCGCTGCAACATCCGCGACCTGGAGACCCTCGCGGCCCGGCCGCTGGCCGGAGCGGTGCCCGCCGGGGCGGGCGCCCTCGACGCCCCGGAGTTCCTGCTGGCCGCCCGGGCCGCGCTCTCCCCCGCGCTGGGCGGCGTCTTCGATCCGGCGGCCTTTCGAACCCGCTACGCGCGCTGACCCGCCGCACTCCCCACGCAACCCAACTCGCCCATCCATCAGATTCTCTGATCGCCCAGCTAGCGGGAGTCTGATTCTCAGATATCATGGCGACATGCGCACCATGACCGCCACCGAGGCTTCGCGGAAGTTTTCGAATCTGCTCGACGCCATCGAGCGGGGCGAGACGATCACCATCACGCGCGGGAACCAGCCGGTCGCCGAGATCGGGCCGGCGCACCGGCGCCGCGGCTCCGATCTGCGCGCCGCGCTGGCCGACATCCCGCCACCGGACGGCACCTTCTCCGGCGACATCGCCGGCGCCCTCGAACTGCTCGACCAGGATGCGGCAGATCCGTGGGCCGACGCCTGATCCTCGACACGAACATCCTGATCGAGTACGAAAAGAGCTCGTTCGATCGGTACGCGCTCGACGACGACGAATTGGCCGTCGCCGCCATCACGGTCGCGGAGTACCGCGTCGGGATCGAACTGGCGCCGTCGGCTCAGCGCGCGGCGGACCGCGCGCGGGCGCTCGCCGCGATCACGTCGGTCGTCGACGTGCTGGACTACACCGACCTGACCGCCGCGCACCACGCCAGACTGCTCGCGCATACGCGCCGCATCGGAGCCCGCCGCGGTGCACATGATCTGATCATCGCCGCGCATGCCGCGGAGACCGGCCGCATCGTGCTGACCCGGGACGCCAAGGCGCGCTTCGGCGAGCTGCCGGGCGTGCTGGCCCTTGAGGTGTGATTCCAGCCCGCTGCACCCGCGTCCGGGTGGATGGTGCAGACTGCCGAAGGACGAGACGACCACGCCGTAAGAAGGGCCTCGCATGACCGTCGCCGTTGAAAGCAGCAGCAGCATCGAATTTGCCGAGCCCGGCGCGGACATTCTGGCCGTCGCCCGGACGCAGGTGCTGGAGCAGGGACGGGGACTGGACGAGGCCCAGGTGCTCGCGGTGCTGGAGCTGCCGGACGAGCGGCTGGAGGAGGCGCTGGCACTGGCGCACGAGGTGCGTGAGCGTTGGTGCGGGCCGGAGGTGGAGGTCGAGGGCATCATCTCGATGAAGACCGGCGGCTGCCCGGAGGACTGCCACTTCTGCTCGCAGTCCGGCCGCTTCCCGACCCCGGTTCGGGCGGCCTGGCTGGACATCCCGTCGCTGGTGGACGCGGCGAAGGAGACCGCCGCGACCGGTGCGACCGAATTCTGCATCGTGGCGGCGGTCCGCGGCCCGGACGAGCGGCTGATGGCGCAGATGCGCGAGGGCGTCGCGGCGATCAAGGCGGCGGTGAACATCAACGTCGCCGCGTCGCTCGGGATGCTGACGCAGGCTCAGGTGGACGAGCTCGCCGAGATCGGGGTGCACCGCTACAACCACAACCTGGAGACGGCGCGCTCATACTTCACGAACGTGGTCACGACGCACACGTGGCAGGAGCGCTGGGAGACGCTCACGATGGTGCGCGACGCGGGTATGGAGGTATGCTGCGGCGGCATCGTCGGCATGGGCGAGACGCTGGCGCAGCGCGCCGAGTTCGCCGCGCAGCTGGCAGAGCTTGACCCGGACGAGGTGCCGCTCAACTTCCTCAACCCGCGCCCCGGCACGCCGTTCGGCGACCTTGAGCCGGTGCAGGGCCGAGAGGCGCTGCGCACGATCGCCGCGTTCCGGCTGGCGATGCCGCGCACGATCCTGCGTTACGCGGGCGGCCGGGAGATCACCCTCGGCGACCTCGGCACCGAGCAGGGCCTGCTCGGAGGAATCAATGCGGTAATCGTAGGAAACTACCTCACAACGCTAGGACGCCCGGCCGCCGCAGACCTGGAACTGCTGGACCGCCTGTCGATGCCGGTCAAAGCACTGTCCGCAACGCTGTAGCACATACCGCAACGCTGCATACCGCCCCAAGCACATACCATCCCGGCGCCGCCCGCGGCGCTACAACCCACGCCGTCGCTGCGACGTTGTCGATGCCGCCGACACTGTGGCCAGTGTCACCTTAGCCAGCGCTGACGCTCCCTTACCCCCGGTCAGGCCAGCAGCGGGGCGAGGGCGAGTTCGGCGGCGCCGACCAACGTCGGGGCGGACAATTGCGCCGGCACCACCGGAACCGCCACGGCACGCTCCAGGAACGAGCCCTCGTGCAGCGCCGCGGCCAGCGACTCGGGCGTGAGCTTGAGCACCCGCGCCAGCAGGCCGCCGAGCACGATCCGGTCCGGGTCCAGCAGGTTGACCAGCACGGCGAGGCCGGAGCCGACACGCGCGGCCACGGTGTCGGCGGCGTTTCGCGCCGCAGGGTCACCGGACGCCGCGTCGGCTAGGACCACCCGCGCCCGGTATTCGAGCCCGGTGGCCGGCGCGTCCGGCCGACCGGCGGCGCGTAGCAGCGCACGCGAATCCGCCTCGGCCTCCAGGCAGCCGCGCGCCCCACAGCGGCAGAGCTCACCGCCCGGATTCGCGGTGGTGTGGCCGACCTCCATCGCGTAGCCGCTCGCACCGGTGAACAGCCGTCCGCCGCTGATCAGGCCGCCGCCGATGCCGACGTGTTCGGTCGTCACGAAGAGCATGTTGCGCGCGTCCCTGCCCGCGCCGTGCACATACTCGGCGAGCGCGGCCAAGTTCGCGTCGTTGCCGACGTGCACCGGAATGCCGGCGAGCGCCGTGGCGTCACCGAACTGCGCCGCGATGAGATCCCTTGCCGCGACGCCCGGCCAGTTCATATGACGCGGTGCGAGCGCGTAGCCGTCCGTGGCACGGACCGGCGAGGGCAACGAGACCCCGACGCCGATGCACGGCCGCTGCGCCTCCTCGGCGATCATGCGCACCAGACGGCCGATCCGGCGCATCGTCATCTCGACGTCCGGTGAGGGCTCGACAGCCTCTCGCTCGATCCGCAGCATTCGGCCGCCAAGCTCGAACGCGCCCACGTCGAGAGTGTCGACGCGCAGGTGGACCGCGATAACGACAGGAGACGTCGGCGCGACGGTAACCAGATGCGAGGGGCGGCCTCGGCCGGAAGCGGCACCGGGTACCGCGAAAGCCTGCGGATGCTCGTCCACCACGACCAGGCCGCGCTCGACGAGGTCGGACAGCGCGTAGCTGACGGCCGAGCGACCGCAGTCGAGCTGCGCGGTCAGCTCCGCGCGAGTAGCCGCACCGTCGCGCCGGTGCAGCGCGGTGAGCAGGCGGGTCGCGTTGTTGGCCGGATCGTTGCCCGTCGTACTCGCGACCGGAGTGGACAGTTCGGGGGTCACTCCACGATTATGTATTTGTACAGCCTCTGCACAAAATGAGGATCGTCCAGCGGCCACGCGGGCGCACGGTGGCCGCGAGGGCGCGGAGGGGGGACGGAAGAATGTCGACGGCCACGCTGATCGGCCTGGTCGCGGGAGCGCTCACCACGCTGTCCTGGTTGCCGCAGGTGCTGCGCGCGTTTCGCACGCGCTCGACGAAGGACTTCGCCTGGGTCTGGTTCGCCATGTTCGGCACCGGCGTCGTGGCCTGGCTGATCTACGGCCTCATCGCGGCGGCACCCGCGGTGATCGCCGCGAACGCGATCACGCTGCTGCTGGTGCTGGCACTCGCAGGGCTCAAGGCCCGTCACTCGCTGCGCTAGCCTCCCCATCGGCGAAGCGGAACAGGAGTACCGCCAGGCACCGACGGCCAGGAGATGATCCGGATGGCCGAGGTACGTCAACCTGAGGAACTCGAACACGTCGCTCGGCAACCAGCGTGGTCGGCTGGTCAGGTGAAACAACACGTTGTCTGATGAGGCAGCATCCGGGCCGTTCGGCGCGTGCACGACACCGTTGAGCGCATAGCGCAGTGGTTTGACCGAATCGCAACATCGCGGCTCCGTTCACCGCGACGCACGTGGCAATAACCTCCCTGGCGACGTCGATGTCGACGTCGTAAGCCTGGAGGTTGATATGAGTACGGGCGCTGATCGGTCACGTCCCACCGGCGGGGGCGGGTCGGTCCTCTCTCCGCTGCGTGCCGTCGCAGCGGTCTGCATCATCGCGCCGTTCGTCGCGATGCTCTGGATCCCTTCCTACAACAAGACGAATCCGAAGCTGCTCGGGTTCCCGTTCTTCTACTGGTATCAGCTGCTGTGGGTCGTGATCACCGCCGTGCTGGTCGTGATCGCGAACGAGGCCGTGAAGCGCGATAACGCGGCGCGGCGCGGCGGACGACCAGCCGCCGATGACGCGGACAGCGGGACGGAGGCCCGATGATGGCGATTCACGCGGCCCTGGCCCACACGGCACTGACCCACACGGCCGTGGCTACTCACGCGGCGATCGGGCACGCATCAGGCACCGGCACCGTCCTCGCCGCGGCCTCCGGCAAGGCGATCAACCGCACGGAACTCGGCGTCGTGATCTTCTTCTTCGTCGCGGTCGCGGTCCTCGGCTTCCTGGCCGCGCGGTGGCGCCGATCGGGGGTCGACCGCAAGCACCTGGACGAATGGGGGCTCGGCGGCCGGTCGTTCGGCGGCTTCGTCACCTGGTTCCTGCTCGGCGGCGACCTGTACACCGCCTACACCTTCGTCGCGGTGCCCGCGGCGCTGTTCGGCGCCGGAGCGCTGAGCTTCTTCGCCGTGCCGTACACGATCCTGGTCTGGCCGCTGGTGTTCATCTTCCTGCCGCGGCTGTGGTCGGTCTCGCGCAAACACGGCTACGTGACTCCGGCCGACTTCGTGAAGGGGCGGCACGGGTCGCGCTCACTGTCTCTGGCCGTCGCGATTACCGGGATCGTCGCGACGATGCCCTACATCGCGTTGCAGTTGGTGGGTATCCAGGCGTGCCTGGACGTGATCGGCATCGGCGGTAACGGCTCGACGTTCGCCAAGGACCTGCCGCTTTTCATCGCGTTCGCGGTACTGGCCGCGTACACGTACACGTCGGGCCTGCGCGCGCCTGCGCTGATCGCGTTCGTGAAGGACACGCTGATCTACCTAACGGTGATCGTCGCGATCGTCTACATTCCGACGCGGATTCCGGGCGGTTGGTCTCACATCTTCGACGCCGCGCAGACCAGGCTGACCACGCCCAACCCCAAGACCGGAAAGCCCGCCGGCTCGATCCTGCTGGCACACGGCAACACGCTGCCCTACGCCACGCTGGCGATCGGTTCGGCGATGGCGCTGTTTATGTACCCGCACGCGCAGGTCGGCGTGCTGGCCACGAAGAGCCGCAACACGGTGCGGCGCAACCTCGCCGCGCTTACCGCCTACTCGCTGATGCTCGGCCTGATCGCGCTGCTCGGCTACATGGCCATCGCCGCACACTTCACCACGGCCACGCTGAACGGCAACGCGCAGCACGCGGTGCCCGCGCTGCTCGACTGGGCGTTCCCGTCCTGGTTCACCGGGGTGGCGTTCTCCGCGATCGCGATCGGGGCGCTGGTGCCGGCGGCGATCATGTCGATCGCGGCCGCCAACCTGTTCACCCGCAACGTGTGGGTGGACTTCATCAGGCCGCAGGCCTCCGCGCACGAGCAGACACAGGTCTCACAGCTGGTCTCGCTGCTGGTCAAGTTCGGGGCGCTGGCCTTCGTGCTGGGCCTGGACGCGACCAGCGCGATCAACTTCCAGCTGCTCGGCGGGGTGCTGATCCTACAGACCTTCCCGGCGATCGTCTTCGGGCTCTACACCCGCTACTTCCACCGCTGGGCGCTGTTGCTCGGCTGGGCCTCGGGCATCGGGTACGGCGCACTGGTCGCCTGGTGGCAGACCTCGCCGACGCAGCATCACTTCGGCTCACAGGTCGCGCAGATCCCGTGGACGCACCAGAAGGCGTACATCGCGGTCACCGCGCTGGTTGTCAACCTGGTCGTCCTGCTGGTGACGAACGTGGTGCTGCGCGCGGTCCGGGCACCGGCCGGTGACGACTCGACTTCGGCGGAGGACTACGAGCACGAGGAGCGCCAGGGGGAGCCGTCCGCCGAGCCGGTCGTGGCGTAGGGCGCTCGTTGTTAGGGGGCCGTGGCTCCCCGGAGGCGCGTGATGCGAGGATGGGGAGCCATGGACGTGGTGGTGCGCGCGGCCCGCGCGAGCGAACTGGACGAGATCGGCGCGGTGACGGCCGAGGTCTACGACGGCACGGTCAGTGCCGAGTATCTGGCGGTGCTACGCGACGCGCATTCGCGCTGGCAGGTCCCGGCGACAACCATGCTGGTCGCGCACGACGACGGGACCGACGGGCTGCTCGGCACGGTGGTGCACGCGGCGCCCGGCTCGCCGTGGCGCGATTTCGGCGTGGACGACGAGGCCGAGATCCGGATGCTCGGCGTGCGGGCCGCAGCGCGCGGGCGCGGAGTCGGGGAGGCGCTGGTGCTTGCCTGCATAGCGCTGGCCAAGGCCGCGGAAAGCTCGCGCCTGGTCCTGTCGACGATGACCGAGATGACCGACGCGCAGCGGCTGTACGCACGACTCGGGTTCGCACGCGTGCCGGAGCGTGACTGGACGCCGCGTCCGGGACTCTCGCTGCTCGTGTACAGCCTGGAGCTGACGGCATGAACGCGGAGGCTCAGGAGGCACAGGAGACCCACGCGGCGGCGAAGTCGGCTACGCCGACGTACTGCGGGCAGTGCGGCGGGCCGATCGATGAGGGAACGCACGAACCGTGCGCAGCAAGGCTCGAACTGGAACCGCCGCGCTACTGCGGACAGTGCGCGCGGCGGATGGTCGTACAGGTGCTGCCGGGCGGATGGATCGCGCACTGCTCCCGGCACGGGAGCGTGAGCGACCACCAGTCCCATCCTCCGCGTGTCACCCGAACGAGCGATATGTAGACCGGGACAACCCGGGCTCATCCACAAGCAACGGCCTTACTCGGCACCGAGAAACACGAGAAACACCGATTTTCCCGGATTTTCCTTCACTCATTCAAGTGATGTACGAAGGATAGGACCAGCTCATCGGCAGCTCAGTGGTCGGTCGCTGCCAGGTGCCATGCCATTAATGGCATTAATTGAGGACGGCGATCACGTCGCCTTCCTGGATGACGTCGCCCGGCGAGACGTGGATCTCCGCTACGACGCCGCCGACCTCGCACAGGACCGGGATCTCCATCTTCATCGACTCAAGCAGCACCAGGGCGGCACCGGCCTCGACCCGGTCGCCGACCTTGACGTTGACCTCGGCGACGTTCGCCACCATCTCGGCGCGGACCACCTCGGACATGCGGACCCTCTTCCCGTAGCGTTCCCGGTCTGCGTCGCGGAACGACGGCCCCGCCCCACCGGCGCGACTGCCGAAATCGTCGCACAGCGCGGGCCTGCCAGCCGGGT
Source organism: Actinocrinis sp. (assembly GCF_035946395.1). Classification (NCBI taxonomy): domain Bacteria; kingdom Bacillati; phylum Actinomycetota; class Actinomycetes; order Catenulisporales; family Actinospicaceae; genus Actinocrinis; species Actinocrinis sp. The sequence continues at coordinate 5,686 of NZ_DASYZI010000104.1, read as the reverse complement.
GACGCGCACGCCAATCTTCGGCGCGGCGGCTTGTATTCGCTGACAGATGGCCTGATGCCGTCGCAGCGAGATCTTCAGTGCACTCCCTAGGCCGCCTCGACGATCCGGGTGAGGGACTCGACGACCCTTGGGTCGTATTCGGCGGCCATGCCCAGCCGGATCCGGCGCACCGCGGCGAGCCTGCGGTCCGGGTCGAGGGCGCCGCCGGCCAAGTCGTCGTAGGCGTTGGCGACCCGGATGATCGCCCCGGCCAGGGCGACGGGCTCGTTCGCCCGCTCGGGCTGGAAAGGACTGCACTGGTTCTCAAGTATGTCCGCCACCCGGTCCAGCACTCCGGTCTGGCGCACCACGTCCGCGCCGAGAGCGGCGATCGAGCCGGCCCGTTCCGGGGCGATCAGCACGGTCGCGCCGCCGGGTATCGGGTCGGTGAGCGAGAGCTGGCCGATATCGTGCAGCAGCGCGGCGTACTCCAGGTCGGGCATCAGCGACTCGGGCAGCGACAGGTCCCGGCCGATGGCCAGGGCCAGGTGGCAGACCCGGCGGGCGTGGCCGGGCTCGGTGTAGTCGGCCAGCTCGGTCACTCGCGACAGTGCCCTGATGGTCTGGTGGTAGGTCGCGCTGATCTCGGCGTACCGGCGCAGCGAACGCTGCACGACCAGGATCGGCGCGGCCGCGATCGGCAGCACCCACATCCCGATCGGATCGGCGGCCGTCGTGATGGCGGCGGCGAAAAGGACGATCGTCGGGCACACCCAGGCCGAGGACATGCAGTCGTCGACGAACCCGGCCAGCACTCGGCGCACGGACAACCGCGGCCGGGTGCCTGGCATGGCCGGGTCCGGGCGCGACCCGCTCCCGAGGATCCCGGAGGCGCGGCCCGCCGACTCCTGCAACACCAGCAGCGAGGCCAGCAGGTAGTCCAAGGCCACGGCGACGAGCGCGATCGCGGCCACCACCACGCCCAAGCGCAGCGGCCCGTGCTCGTCGTCGACTCCCGCGAACGGGCCGGGAAGCAGCCAGCCGCGGAAGAGCAGCGCGGCGAATCCGGCGACCAGGATGCGCCGGGCCAGATAGCCGGGGTGGGCCTGGCGTCCGGCATAGGCCTGGACGGACACACCGAACGTGGTCGCCAGCGCGGTGATGGCGACCGGCTCGGCGACGCCGTAGGAGGCGTCGTTCTCGGCGATCGAGTAGCAGAGGGCGTAGGCGAGTGCGGCGGCCGAGGCGAGCGGCGCGGAGTCCCGGCCGTACGGCAGTTCGATCCTGATCGCCTCGCCGAGCGCGATGGTCACGCCGAACGCGGCGGCCACGACGGGCATGGCGACGCCGCGCAGCACCACGTCGACCACGGCCGCGACGGCGATCACCAGGGCGATGACGGAGAGCAGAGCCGGCGCGGTCAGTGGTCCGGTAAGCCGGGCCTGGATGCTCGACTCGTTCACCGGCACCGCCCGGCCATCAGCGGCCCCTGGGCGCGGCGCCATGCGGAGCCGACTCGGCCTGCTGCTCGTCGGAGAGCGGGCTGGGGACGATGAACGCCGGATCGTCATGGTCGTAAGTGTTACTACCGCTGTAAGTGTCGCTACCGTAAGCGTTACCGGCGTAACCGTCACGGCTGTAGGCACCGCTGTCGACCAGTCGGACCGTGCCGTTCACGGTGACACCACTGGTTGGGACACCACTGATTGGCACGCCACTGCCTGCGACGCCGCTCGGTGCGGCCTCCGCGGTCGCGGCCTCGTAGTCGAGCGCGGCGCCGTCGTGACAGGTGACGCTCGCGTCGATCACGGCACGCGCGCCGATGGGTTCCGGCAGCGTGCCGTCGCCGAGCCACGGCTGTCCGTCACGCTGCGCCTCGACCAGGGCCGCTTCCATGGCGTCCACCATCACCGGGTCGAACTGGCTGCCCGCGCAGGCGCGCAGCTCGTCCATCGCGTCCGCGACCGAGCGCGCCGGACGGTACGAGCGGGTCGACGTCATCGAGTCGAAGGCGTCCGCGACCGCGATGATCCGGGCGAAGCGCGGGATGTTCTCCCCGACCAGGCCAGTCGGGTAGCCGCGTCCGTCCATCCGCTCATGGTGGTGCAGGATCGCGGTATACGCCTCGTTGAGAAAGGCGATGTCGCGTACCACGTCGACGCCGCGCACCGGGTGCACTCTTATGGCCTCAAGCTCGGCCGCGTCGAACTTGCCGTCCTTCTGCAACAGCCGGGTCGGCACGCCGAGCTTGCCGACGTCGTGCAGGATCGCCGCATAGCACAGGATGCCGATCCGCTCCTCGTCCATGCCGAGCCGGCGCGCAATCATCTCGCTCGCCTTCGCGACCCGCTCGCTGTGCCCACGGGTGTACAGGTCCTTGATCTCGACCGCTTGGACCAAGGCGCGCACCGTAGCGTCATGTGCGGCACGCTGCTCGGCGTACTGCGCGGCCGCCCAACGGGTTACCAGCAGCGGTCCGAGGATCACGAGCGTGGCCAGCACCTGCGCGTGGTGGCGCCACAGCACGGCGGCGAGCAGGCCGACGAAGCTGTACGCGACATTGCGCGGGATGGCGTGCCGCAGCGCGTCCCGCAGCACCGACCGAATGCGCGCCGGAGCACTGAGCACGATGACCGGCGCAGTGAGCAGTGTGGGCACCGTGGACAACACGAGCGAGGTGATCAGGATCGGTAAGAGCGCGTTCGGCATCTCCGGACGCGCCATGCTCCGGGTGCCGTGCAACATCGTGTGCACCGCGCCGCCGCTCATGGGATTGAGGAAGGTCCCGGAGATCACGAAGAGCATCCGCAGCCGCGAGATGTCGGCACGCAGCAGGATGAACAACGCACCGAGCGTAAGTGCCGCCGCCGAGACGTCAGGCGTGAGCAGCAGAAGCGCGGCGAGTTGCACGGCGACCGCTGCCGCCACCGTGGGGCTCTCCCCGGCCCTCGGGAACTCGGCTGCCAGCACTATCACGCCGTACAGCGCTGCGAGGGCGAAGAAGAGCAGCACGTTCGCCCGGCTCCACGGCGCGTTGGGCAGCACGAGCGCCGCGACCGTGAGCGCGACGGCGGCCAGGGCGATGATGTACCGCCTCGCGCCCTTCGGCACCGGACCACGGCGGCGCTGCCCGCCAGGACCGGCCGGTCGGGGCTCGATCGCCGGAATCAGGGCCGCGGACCGTCGCAGCTCGGCCGACGCCTCCCGCCGGCCGACATTTCTTCGAAACATACGCAATACAGGCGCAGGCGTCTCGGGACGCGTGCGCCGGAACTCCAAAGCCGTCATCGTCGACACCCCTCCGCACCGGGGGCACTACGAGCCCCAAGATCGGGAACAGCGCGCCCGATCCGGGGGACCTAACGACACGATGGTGCCACGCGGAACGCCATACGGGACACGATTCAATCGACTGAGTGGAAAGTTCAGTCGAATATCTTGCCAGTTCAGACGGGCCGTGACGGCCGGACTACCGAGCGTCATCGAAAACACGCGACATTCAGCGCATTACATGGGAAAGGGATTCGCGGCGCGATCGCCGGGTGTGGCCGGGCCTACACACAGGGTGCCGCCGGGCGGTGGCCGACGCCGCAGGGATCACGCGGCCGGACCACGCCACGATCCGGCCGATGGGGCCGGGCGGCGGCTAGACGCGCTCGCCGGAGTCGACCGGCAGGCCGTCCTGCGCCCGCCTGATCTTCGAAAGGATCTTCAGCCGCAGCTGGTCGGGTGCCGTGTCGCAGCCGCAGCTGCGGTGCACCAGCGACTTGACCGCCTGTTCGAGGCCGTACTCGGCCAGGCAGGGGGCGCAGTCGTCCAGGTGGGCCTGGATCGTGGCGCAGTCGTCGTCGGCCATCTCGTCGTCGATGTACTCGTAGAGCCGGTCGAGGACCGACGAACACTCGGATTTCTGCTCGTGGGGATGTCCGGAGCTCATGCCGTCGCTGCCTTTCCGCCATCCCCGTACTGACCGTTCGAGTCGTTCCCGTTGACGGAGTCGTGCCCGTTCACCGCCGCCCCGACGAACCCGCGCTGCTCGGCGTAGTCGGCCAGCAGTTCCCGTAACTGCCGTCGGCCGCGGTGCAGCCTGGACATCACCGTGCCGATCGGCGTGCCCATGATGTCCGCGATCTCCTTGTAGGGGAAGCCCTCGACATCGGCCAGGTAGACGGCCATCCGGAAGTCCTCGCCGATCGACTGGAGCGCCTCCTTCACGTCCGAGTCGGGCAGGTGGTCCAGCGCCTCGGCCTCGGCGGAGCGCAGGCCGGTGGAGCTGTGCGACTCGGCCCGGTGCAGCTGCCAGTCCTCGATCTCGTCGGTGCCGGAGGCCTGTGGCTCGCGCTGCTTCTTGCGGTAGCCGTTGATGAAGGTGTTGGTGAGGATGCGGTACATCCACGCCTTGAGGTTCGTTCCCGGCTTGAACTGGTGGAACGACGCGTATGCCTTGGCGTAGGTCTCCTGGACCAGGTCCTCGGCGTCCGCCGGATTGCGGGTCATCCGCAGCGCGGCCGAGTAGAGCGCGTCGAGGAAGGGCATCGCGTCGCGCTCGAATCGCGCGTCGCGCTGCGCCGCGGTCTCCGCGGCGGCCAGCGATACCGCCTCTTCGAGCGGCGCTGTCTCTTCCACCGTCTCCGGCGTGATCGTCTGCGCCGCGGTGTCCGCCTCGCGCGCGGGCTGCGCCCCGGCGGCTGTGCCCACCGTGATACCCACCTCCGTGATCGGATCCGGCTCAAGTATCAGCCGGACTTTCCCCGAGAATAACCGCCGGGGTACCTGATCACCGAGTCGGGACGGCGCGAGCCCAGGCTGCGACCTGGGCGCGGCAGGCGTGGGTGTGGTCGCTATCACAACCCATCAGAACAGCGTGTCCCGCTCAGCAATTCCCGCGTACGAGGGATCGCTCGCCACGGGCTCGATCAGCTCGGGTCCGTTGTTGCGCACGGAGTTGACCTGCTCGGACACCGGGACGGTAGCCCAGCGGGGGGCGAAGTCGAGCAGTGCGCGGGCCCGCTGCGGATCATCCAGCGCGGGATCGAGCCAGGCGTCCCAGCCGCCGCTCGGGACGGTCAACGGCATCCGGTCGTGCAGCCACGTCATCGACTCGGCCGCCGCGGTGGTCAGGATCGTGGTCGACCAGAGCTCCCGGCCCTCCGCGTCGCGCCACCGCTCGTACAGCCCGGCGAAGGCCAGCGGCCCGCCTTCGGCCGGGCGGATGTAGTAAGGCTGCTTCCGCGGCTTGGGCTTGCCCTTGCCGCCGGACGCCGCGGCACCGGGCTCGGGCAGAAGCGTGAGCCATTCGTAATATCCGTCCGCCGGCAGCAGGCAGCGGCGCCGGGCGAAGGACTGCTTGAACGCGGACTTCTCGGCCGCCGACTCGATCCTGGCGTTGATCATCTTCGCGCCGACCGAGGGATCCTTGGCCCAGAACGGGATCAGCCCCCAGCGCAGCGTGGAGAGCACCCGCTGATCGCCGCGCACCAGCACCGCCGGGACCGGCTTTGTCGGAGCGACGTTGTAATCCGGGTAGTCCACCGGAGCCTGCTCGATGTCCAGGACAGCGTCGAAGTCCAGCGCAAGTTGCTGAGGCGGGGTGGTCACCACATAACGTCCGCACATGTCACGCAGCCTGCCACGCGGTACCGACAAGTGGCGATAAATGAGACGGCACATCGGCGCCACAATCCGGGCGGACCTCGGATACCGCAGC
>NZ_DASYZI010000103.1:0-5377 GCF_035946395.1 Actinocrinis sp. | reverse complement strand
ACGTGCGCCACGCCGGGAGCGTCGCTCGGGTCGGACCGTCCTGAATCCGGTGGACCCGAGGTCGATCCGGATGACTCGGGTCGCCGCGTCCCCCAGCAGTTCGCCGACCTCTACCACGTCCCACACCGCCGCGCCGAGCTTCGGCAGCGACGGCGCGACCACGGCAAGCTCTTCAACCGCCGAATCGCCTTTGAGAGCGAGCATCCGGCCGCCACGTCGCAGCAGCGGAAGACACCAGCCGACGAGCCGGTCGAGGGGAGCGACCGCGCGCGCGGTGACCACGTCCGCGCCCATCCGTCCAGCCCACTCCTCGGCCCGGCCGCGGAGCACTTCCGCGTTGTCCAGATCGAGGGCATCGAGGCACTCGTCCAGGAACACCGTCCGCCGAAGCAAGGGTTCGAGCAGAGTCACCCGCAGATCGGCTCGCGTCGCGGCGAGCACGATGCCCGGCAGCCCGGCTCCAGAGCCCACGTCCACGACATGCGAGCCCTCGGGGATCAGCTCCGCGACCGCCGCACAGTTCAACAGGTGGCGCTCCCAGAGCCGATCGACCTCGCGCGGTCCGAGCAGCCCGCGCTCCACCCCCGGCCCGGCCAGCAATTCGCCGTACCGCAAGACGAGCGGCAGAGCGGAACCGAACAGTGCGACGGCCGCCTCGGGGGGAGCCGGCAGGCTTGCATCGAGCATCGCCATTCCCAGGTTTCACGTGGAACCATCAAGCAGCGGGCGCTGCGTATCGGAACCATCTTGGCAAAGAAACGGCCCCGTCTCGTGCGAGACGGGGCCACGGTGAATCAGGTTGCAATGAACCGGAACGGCTCATGGGCTCACACCGGCAAGATGACCACCCGGCGGTTGGGCTCCTCACCCTCGGACTCGCTGCGCAGTCCGGCTGCGGCCACCGCGTCGTGCACCATCTTGCGCTCGAAGGGACTCATCGGCGCCAGCTTCACCGCCTGGCCGGTCTGCTTCACCTTCTTCGCCGTCTCGACGCCCAGCCGCTCCAGCTCCGCCCGCCGGGCCGCGCGGTGCCCGCCGACGTCGAGCATCAGCCGGGTGCGCTCCCCGGTCTCCCGGGCCACCGCCAACCGGGTCAGCTCCTGCAACGCCTCAAGCACCTCGCCGCTCGACCCGATCAGCTGGTCCAGCCCGGAGCCGACGATCGAGACCGCCGCACGGTCGCCCTCGACGTCCATGTCGATGTCGCCATCGAGATCCGCGATGTCGAGCAGCCCCTCAAGGTAGTCGGCAGCGATCTCGCCCTCTTCCTCCAGCCGGGACAGCTCGTCCTGCTCCTGCTCCTTCTCTTGCTGTGCGGAATCCGCCTGCGCCGCCTCGACGGCCGAATCCGTCACCGTGCACTCCCTACATTCTCCTGGCCCCGCGTTGCCGGGCCCTGCCTCGGGGGATCCCCGCGAAAAGCTATTTCTTCCGCCCACTGCGCGTGGTCCGCACCGGCTGACTGCGCTGCTGCTTGGGCCGGGCGTCCTCGATCTGCGTCGCCCCGGCCGCCGCGCCGGTCGCCACCTTCGTGGCGCTGCCGTTCGCCGTCGTCCTGGCACCAGCACTCTTCGAGCCCACGCGATTGGCGGCCGGGCTCGGGACGTCCACAGTCGCGTCGACCGGCGCACCGCTCTTCGCGGCCTTCTTCGCCGCCTTGGCGGCCTCCCGGATCAGGTGCGCCTCGTGCGCCTTCGAGCCGGGCAGCGGGCTGTTGTGCAGCACGTAGAACTGCTGGCCCATGGTCCAGAAGTTCGTCGTCAACAGGTAGATGAGTACGCCGACCGGGGCGATGAAGCAGAAGAACGCCATCATGACCGGCATGACGTAGAGCATCATCTTCTGCTGCTGGACCATCGGGTTGTCCGGCGCGCTGTTCTTCATGATCATCTGCCACTGCGTGATGAACTGCGTCACCACGTAGATCACGGTCATCGCGATGATCACGCCCCGCACGGTGCCCGTGTTGGCGCCGAGCAGCTGCTTGGCCGGGGTGTTGAAGTGGGCCGAGATCGGCGCGCCGAAGATGTGCGCCTGTTTGGCGCTGGCGACCAGTTCCTTCGACATGAAGTACAGGCTCGTGCCGTTGGCGACGTTGTAGAGCAGCCGGTAGAGCGCGGTGAAGAACGGCATCTGCACCAGCAGCGGCAGGCAGCTGGCGAACGGGTTGGTCCCGTGCTCCTTGTAGAGGGCCATCATCTCCCGCTGCTGGCGGCCCTGGATCTCGCGCTTCTTGACCGGGTCGAGCCTGGCCCGCTCCAGCTCCTTCTTGTACTTCTCCTGGAGCTTCTTCATCTCGGGCTGCACGACCTGCATCGCCCGCATCGACTTGATCTGCTTGACGAACAGCGGGATCAGCGCGGCGCGGATGACCAGGGTCATACAGACGATGGACAGGCCCCAGGCCCAGCCGCTGTTCGGGATGAAGACCGCGCCGAAAAGCTTATGGAACTGTACGATTACCCAACTGACGCCCCAGATCAGCGGACTCAGTAGCTGGTCATACCACTGCACGGTCAGGCTCCTCGGCTCGACTCAAACCCACGAAAACCTCATACGGAACGGCGCGCCGAAGCAGCGTTCCCATCCACGTCCACATCCACTATCCGCCATTGGCCGTGTGGAGGCACCGGGTCGACGCCTCCAGCACTCCACGGATTGCACCGCAGGACCCGCCAGGTCGTCAGGATCGTGCCCTTGACAGACCCGTGGACCGAGATGGCCTCGTACCCATAGTGCGAGCAGCTCGGGTAATACCGGCACACCGGCCCGAGCATCTTCGAGATGGTCAGCTGGTAGAGCCGGATCAAACCCATCAACAGATATTTCATCGAGACCGTCCGAGGCGGCTGAGTGCGGAGTCCAGGTCACGCGCCAGTTCGCTAGTGGCGGCTCCGGCCGCCGGCGGCAGCGCCCGCACCACCAGCACCGCGCCGTCGGGCAGCGAGCCGAGCCGGTCCGCCACCAGGTGCCGCAGCCTGCGCTTGACCCGGTTGCGGGTCACCGCGGTGCCGACCGCCTTGCTCACGACGAAGCCCGCACGGGCTGGCCCCGTACGGGCTTCGGCAACACTCGACTCGACCGCGTCGCGGTCCGCCGGCCACAGGTGCGCGACCAGGGTGGCCCGCCCGGCCCGGCGCCCGCCGCGGATCGCGCGGGCGAACTCGTCGCCCCGCTTCACACGGCGGTCTGCGGGCAGCACCTGAACTAGGCAGTCAGGTTGCGTCGGCCCTTGGACCGGCGCGAGGAGACGATGGCCCGGCCCGCGCGCGTGCGCATGCGCAGCCGGAAGCCGTGGGTCTTGGCACGACGCCGGTTGTTCGGCTGGAAGGTGCGCTTGCTCACTGGGGGCTCCAGACAGATGCTGATTCGGTCCTCGGGGTCGGGATGTCCAGTACGGCGCCATGTGGAGCGTCTGCTGCTCCGGGAGCCTGTGGCGTCCGCGCAAAACGTCCTGACCACAGGCATGGCACAACGCCAGTCGACATCTTCGACCTGTTTACGGTACGCGGCGGATCGCCGATGGGTCAAACCGCCCCCGCCCGAGTCAACCGTCGTCCCACACCCGGCGTCGGACGCGTAATCCAGCACCCCCGGCGGATGATCCACCGCGCATCGCCCTTTAGGCACAGCCTGTGGACAACAAGTTGAACCGAATGCCCCGGATGGCTACCGTCATCCGAGTCGCTATTGCCGGTCGAGTCGCCCGAATCCAGGTCTGCACCATGTCTGAGCTGCGCGCTTTGCGGTCGCGGCAGATGAGGGCGGGCCGCCTGGGCAGGCTTGGGGGAAACACCGGCGATCCCGCTGTGCATGACGCCAGGTTTTCCACAGGACTTGTGGAAAACTTGTGGACGGGCGCGACCCCTGCCCAAACCCGACCGTGAGTGGTAGCCGTGCCTGACGAGACTCCCAGTTCCGCCACCGCAGAACGCCCCCCCGGCGACTTCGCCTCGGTGTGGGACGCCTTCCTGGCCCGGATCGACGCCGCCGACTCGATCAGCCCGGGGGACCGCGCCTTCCTCGGCGTGATCGTGCCGATGGCCCTGGTCGGGGACACAGCCTTGCTCAGCGTGGGCGACGAGTTCTCCAAGGGGGTCCTGGAGACCAAGCTGCGCGACTTGATCACCTCCGGGCTCGGCCGGATCCTCGGCCAGGAGATCCGCATCGCGGTGACCGTGGCCGCGGCCAAGCCGCTGCCCACCCATACCGCGCCGCGGCTGCCGTTCGCACCGTCGCCGGGCCTGGGGGAGAGACTGCCGGGCCTGGACGGGATGATCGAGTCAGGTCAGCCCCAGGCTCCGATCCCACCACCGACCCGCAGCCCCGAGTTCGTCGACGACAGCCGTGACGCCGGCCTTCTCGTCGGTACGCCGGGGTCCGCCGTGCCAGGGCGCCCCGACGGCGTACCACACGGACGGCAGTCCGGGTCCGCTCCGGTCAGGGACAGCGAGCCCCCCCGGCTCAACCCCAAGTACCTGTTCGAGACCTTCGTCATCGGCTCCAGCAACCGGTTCGCCCACGCGGCGGCGGTCGCCGTGGCCGAGGCGCCGGCAAAGGCGTACAACCCGCTGTTCATCTATGGGGACTCCGGCCTCGGCAAGACGCACCTGCTGCACGCGATCGGGCACTACACCCGCTCGCTGTATCCGGGCACGAAGGTGCGTTACGTCAGCACCGAGGAGTTCACCAACGACTTCATCAACGCGATCCGCGATGGCAAGCAGGACCTGCTGCGGCGCCGCTACCGCGACATCGACATCCTGATGATCGACGACATCCAGTTCCTGGAGAACAAGGAGGGCACCCAGGAGGAGTTCTTCCACACCTTCAACGCCCTTCACAACTCCAACAAGCAGATCGTCATCTCCAGCGACCGGCCGCCCAAGCAGCTGACCACCCTGGAGGACCGGCTGCGCTCCCGCTTCGAGTGGGGCCTGATCACCGATGTGCAGCCGCCCGAACTGGAGACCCGCATCGCGATCCTGCGCAAGAAGGCCGCGCAAGAGGGCCTGAACGCGCCGCCCGAAGTGCTGGAGTTCATCGCGAGCAAGATCTCCACCAACATCCGCGAGCTCGAAGGCGCGCTGATCCGGGTCACCGCGTTCGCCTCGCTCAACCGCGCGCCGGTGGACTTCCCGCTCGCCGAGGCGGTGCTGCGCGACCTGATCCCGGACACCGGCGGCTCGGAGATCACCACGGCCACCATCATGGCGCAGACCGCCGCCTACTTCGGGCTGTCCATGGAAGACCTCTGCGGCACCTCGCGAAGCCGGGTGCTGGTGACAGCGAGGCAGATCGCGATGTACCTGTGCCGCGAGCTGACCGACCTGTCGTTGCCGAAGATCGGGCAGCAGTTCGGCGGCCGCGACCACAC
>NZ_DASYZI010000102.1:0-6457 GCF_035946395.1 Actinocrinis sp. | reverse complement strand
GTGAAGGCGACCGGGTGAGCTGTCTGAACCATCCGAGTACTGCTAGACCTGGGTCCGGCGCGGATTGGCGACGCTGTCGGGCCACAGGGTCTGATCGGCGCGGTGCGCGTTGCCGGCCCACCGCGTACGCTCGGACGTCTGTTGGGACGCTTCGCGCCGCGAGGCCTTGGCCGCGGACCGACGCAGTGCCGCGCGTCGTCGCCGCCGTTCCACGGTATTGGCCACGGTGACTCCTTCCCGACCAGGCGCCGCCCACCACGGCGCCTGTCATTCCACTGCGTCCGTCATTTTCACTGTGTCCGTCAGTCCACTGCGCGCCATGTCCACTGTGCGCCATCTCGTGTGGCGAACGCGTGGGAAGGCGATTGCGGTCCCGTGAATTCACGTCCACAACGCCGTGACGGCGGGCCGAACTGTTGCCCGGTCACGCATTGAACGGCGGATGACTCTGCGTCTGGTGATCCCGCCACCGGCCCGGGTCGAACGCTGTCGGCGCGGGTGGCGCCGTGAAGACGATTGCGCGCTCGGCCACCGCGCTCGCGGTCTCCCGCGCCTGCCGGTGCAGCAACGCGTCCACGTCGGCGGTCGCCAGGCCCTCGATCTCGGTCCAGAACGTCATGACCCGGTTCACGCACAGCGCGATCAGATGGTCGCGCGCACGTTCCAACTCGCCCGCCGCCAGTGCCTCCAACGCGTCCGCCAGCAGCTGCGGCCAGTCGTCCACTGTGACGCGCAGGCCCCACGGCGCCGGCTTGAGGTCTCGCGCGGAGGGGAAGAGCAGCTGCACGTCCGGGCCGTACGCGTCCAGATAGCTGCACACCGCGCGGCTGATCCGGGCCACCAGCCCAGGATCCTGAGGCGCCGCGACCTCGTCCACCGCGGCCTCCTGCCGCTCGGCGGGCTGCGCCGGACGCACCTCGCCGACCTCCGCGACGACGTGGAACAGCGCGTCGAGGACCTGCTGCGGCAGATACAGGACCTTGGGAAAGGGAGAGTTGTGCACTTTCCGGCCGAGCGGCGCCTCGACCAGCCGCAGCCCGGAGCGCAATGCGTTCGCGGTCAGCCACACGTCGATGCCGTACAGGTTCGCGCTCTGCGGCCGGCGCCACGCGCCGACCCGCTCCAGGAACGCCCGGTTGAACGCGAAGTCGCCGCCGATCGGCTGCTGCACGTACGCTCCGAACGACGCCGCGAGCAGCGGACGCACGAGATGGTTGGTGCTGACCGCCTCGTATCGGTTGCGCCGGTACACCGGCAGGACCATGCGCGGTTCCGGACCGTCGGACGCGTGCGCCAAGCTGATCACCCAGTCCGGCTGGGCGGAGCGCACGTCGCCGTCGAGCAGCACCAGGCGCCGGGCACCGAGTTCGAGGGTCTTCTCGATCAACGCGAAGACGTTCGTGCCCTTACCCGACTCCGCTGCTGCCGACCGGACCACCGCGGTGCGGGAGCGCAGCGCGGTTCCCAGGAACCGGTCCACCGTTCCGTCGGTGCTGCCGTTGTCGGCCAGCACGATGACACCGCCCCGGCCGAGCGCTGCGAGCCCCTCGTCGGCGATCTGCGCGACGTGCGCGATCGTCTCCGCCTCGTTGCGCGTCGGGATGCCCACCACGGTGTCCACGGTGCCTGTGCTCACTCGGCGGGCCCGGCTCAGAAGTCGGGCAGCGGGTCGAGGCGCAGCTCGAACCAGACGGTCTTGCCGGTCGTGGTGCGGCGGGTGCCCCACCGGTTCGACAGCTCCTTGACCAGGTGCAGGCCGCGCCCGCCGTCATCGTCGTCCGCGGCGATGCGCAGCCGGGGAACGGTCTCCGAACCGTCGTAGACCTCGCACAGCAGGGTGCGGTCGCGCAGCAGCCGCACGCTGATCGGGCCCTCGGTGTACAGCAGCGCGTTGGTGACCAGCTCGCTGGTGAGCAGCTCCGCGGTGTCGCCGAGCTGCGCCAGGCCCCAGTTGCCCAGCGTCGCGCGCACCGTGCGCCGGGACTGCGCCACCGCCGGCGGCTCCGGGGCGACCGTCCACTCGGCCGTGGACGACGAAGGCAGTCCGCGAACCCGGGCGACCAGCAGCGCCGCGTCGTCCATGGTGCGGTCGCCGCGCAGCCCGGAGATCAGGCCGTCCGCGATGGCTTCGAGCGCCATCGTCGGGTCCTTCACCCCGTCGGCGAGCTCGCGCAGCCCGTCGTCGATGTCGCGTCCCGGTGCGCGGCTCTCCACCAGGCCGTCGGTGCACAGTATCAACAGGCTGCCGTCAGGAAGCTCGACGTCGCGGCTCTCGAAGGAGTGCCCGCCCACGCCCAGCGGCACGCCCGCGGGCAGGTCGATCTGCTCGGTGCGGCCGTCCGGCCACACCGCGAGGGGCGGCACGTGCCCGGCGCGGGCGATCCGCACGGACTGCGTGGTCGGGTCGTACACTGCGACCACGCAGGTCGCGAAGTGGGCCGTGGCCAGCGAGCCGCCCAGATGCTCCATCAGCTCGTCGAGGTGCTGGAGCACCTCGGCCGGCTGGAGGTCGAGCGCGGCGAGGGTGCGCGTCGCGGTGCGCAGCTGGCCCATCACGGCCGCGGCACGTACCCCGTGCCCCATGACGTCGCCGACCACCAGGGCCACCCGGCCGCCGCCGAGGCCGATCACGTCGTACCAGTCGCCGCCGACGCCGGTCAGGTCGCTGGCCGGCAGGTAGCGGTGCGCGATGTCGATGCCCGCGTGGTAGCCGGAGTCGTCCGGCAGCAGCGCACGCTGGAGCATCAGCGCCGTCTGCCGCTCGTGCGAGTAGAGCCGTGCGTTGTCGATGCACAGCGCGGCGCGCGCGGCCAGCTCCTCGCCGAGCACCGCCTCGCCGGGAGAGAAGGGCCGGCGGGTCGTGTCCCGGGAGAACACCACGAGCCCGAGCACTGCGCCGCGCGCCACCAGCGGCACGACCATCAGCGACTTGCCGACCAGGACCGCCGTGGCCTGCTCGCCGAGGCCAGCGCAGATCCGCTCGGCCAGCGCCTCGTCCACCGCGTGCAGCGTCCGGGAACGGCCGCTGATCAGCGCCTGGGCCAGCGGCGTGCCCGGCTGGTACGAGACGGTCCCCCCGACCGGGAACAGGTCCGCGCCCTCGCGCCGAAACGGCGCCGCGGCCAGCCGCCGCAACACGGTGCCGGTCCCGGCGGGCCGGTCCGGCAGCTCGAAGTCCGCCGCGACGGACTCCAGCACGGTCACCGTGGCCGAGTCGGCGAACCGCGGTACGGCCACCTCCATCAGCTCGGCCGCGGTGGCCGCCATGTCGAGCGTGGAGCCGATCATCGTGTTGGCGTCGGTGAGCAGCTGGACCCGGCGCATCATCGCCACGGTCTGCGCGTGCTCCTGGAACTGGCTGATCGCTTCGAGCGCGGCGTGCGCGGTGCCGAGCGGGGCGTCGCCGACCGCCGGATCGCTGTCGAAGTCGGCCCGGTCCGTCACGACGATGAGGGCTCCAGGCCGGCCGCGCCGGTCCTGGATCGGCTGCCAGCCGCACTCGACCGGATGCGCGCGGCCGTCCGCGTCGAGCAGTGGCAGCGCTCCCGACCAGCTGCGCCCGGCCAGCACCGAGCCGAACAGCTCGTCCACCATCGCGCGGTCTTCCGGGCGCACCAGCAGTGCGCGCAGCCGCCGCCCGCAGGCACGGAACGCGGAAAGACCGAACAGAGCCTGGGCACCCCGGCTCCAGGAAGTGATGCGGCCGTCCGGACCCAGCGTCAAGGTGGCGGGCCAAGGCCGGTCGCGTGCGGAAGAGGCCATCGCGGTGCCGCCGTTTCGCGCGTGCCCAAGCAGTGCAGTGGTCGGTGGGGGGCTCACCCCCGGGTCGAGTGCTCACGTTCGGGTGATCGGTACGGTAGCACACATACATCTCAGGGCCGTGGGTCGCGCGGAGGCTGGATCTGGTATTCCATCGCCGCGAACCGGCCCGTCATCCTCATTTTTCGGGTGGAACCGGGCGGAAATCAAGACGGCGACCGCGCGGAACTGGTAAAGCGCCTCGGGCGGACGGAAGCACGGCTCGGCGCGCGTTCAGACGGCCGGCTCGCCGTGCTCCCCGGTGCGCACCCGCACCACCTGCTCGACGGCGCTGACCCACACCCGGCCGGTGTCGTCCCCGCCGGCTGCCGGGGTGCCGATCCGGCCGAGCAGGTCGGCGAGGTCGGGCACGTCGTCGTCGTGCGCCAGCACGTCGATGCGAAGCCGCGGCACCAGGTCCGCGACCAGCACGGTGGCCCGGTAGACCTCAAGGTGCCGGTTCCACCGGGAGCCCGCCAGCAGCGGCGTCACGGTGACCCCGGGCGCGCCGAAGGCGAGAAGCGCCCGGCGCACGGTATCCAGATCCTCCGGCCGGATGACCGCCGTGATCAGCTTCACCGACCCCGCTACCCCTTATCGCTTTATCGCTCGCCGTCATCGTTAGCTGTCATCGTCAGCCGTCGTCAGCCGACGCGACTGGACGATCATGTTTTACACACCGGTGACTGGTGTTCTGTGCTGCGCCCGCCCCCGCTGGACGGTCGCAGCACAGAGACACCCGGAGAGAAACGCCGAACAGATACTGATCAGAAACGCTGATCAGTGCTGACCAACTGATCGGTCAGGAATCGATGGCCGTCCCGGTCGGCTCCGACGCGGCCGACTCCTTCTTCTGCACCTCGGCCGCCGCGCCGACGGCCGCGCCGACCGCGACGAGGGTCTGCGGCGGGTAGACCTCCTCGTCGTGCACAGCGAGGTCTCCGGTTTCCAGGACCGCGTCGGGCAATCGCAGCTTCATGAACAGGCCGACCACTCTGAGGATCACGAACGTACCGAAGGCGGTCCACACGATCACGGTGAGCGCCGCGAACAGCTGCATCCAGAACTGGTGCCAGGAGTGGCCGCCGTAGAACAGGCCGGTGACCGAGAAGTCGCTCGACCCCTTCGCCTTGCCCGCCGGGTAGACGATCATGTTCGGGTCGGCGAACAGGCCGACCAGCAGACCGCCGCACAGGCCGGCGATGCCGTGCGTGTAGACCACGCCGAGGGTGTCGTCCACCTTCTTGAAGATCCATACCTTCGACAGCTTGTACCAGGCCGTCCACACGATCGCCGAGCTGATCACGCCGAGGCAGATCGCACCGAAGCCGTTGACGTAACCGGCCGCCGGGGTGATCGTCACCAGGCCGACGATCATGCCGTTGATCGCGCCGAGCAGGGTCGGCTTGCGGGTCGGGCTGAGCGTGTAGTCCATGATCAGCCAGACAAGCAGCGCCGAGGCGGTGGCTATGTTGGTGTTGACTACGGCGGCCGCCGCGTCCGCCCCGGCGAAGTACGGGTCTCCGCCGTTGAAGCCGTTCCAGCCGAGCCACAGTATGCCCGCGCCGGTCGCGCACAGCAGCAGGTTGTTCGGCGCGCCGTGCTCGCGGTCCTTCTTCAGTCGTGGCCCGATGACGGCGGCGGCCACGAAGCCGGCGGTGCCCGCGGACAGGTGAATGACGTAACCGCCGGAGTAGTCGACGGCGCCCTTGCCGGCCCAGTAGCCGCCGCCCCAGAGCATGAACGCGTCGGCGGAGTAAACGATCGTGGTCCACAGCGGGACGACGACGAGCCAGGCCTTGAAGCTCATCCGGCCGATCACGCTGCCGAGCCAGAGCAGCGGGGTGATCGCGGCGAAGACGAACTGGAAGTAGAACAGCGCGGACTGGGAGAAGTTGAACGGCGGCATCAGCCCGTCGAGCAGCGGTATGTCCGCCTGCCCCTCCTGGCCCGCGCCCAACGCCGGGCCGGGTTTGCCGAGGAAGCCGCTCGGCGAGCCGTTGACCGTGGTCTTGATCCACGGGTGGCCGAAGCCCATGTTGAAGGCCCACAGCGCCCAGACGATCAGCACCAGGGAGAACGCCGAGAAGGCCATCAGCATGGTGTTGACGGCCCATTTCTTCTGGACCAGGCCACCGTAGAGCACGGCCAGGCCGGGCAGGCTCATCAGACCGACCAGGGTGGCCGCAGTCAGCTGCCAAGCCGCGTCGCCGGACGAGTATCCGGTCGTGGGATACGGGATGTAATCGAGGTGCACAGCGTGCTCCGTCCAAATGCCAATGGGGGAACAGAACCGAAGAGAGTTGAACCGGAGAGAACCGAACTGAGCCGAGCCGAATTGAGCCGAACTGGACCGAACTGGGCTGGACTGGACTGGACTGGATTGAATCGGGTGCGCCGCTGGCTGTCCGGGCAAGTGCTGTGTGTCTGCGGGCCTATGGATCTGTGAATCTGTGAATCTGTGGTCTTTAATGTCAGTGCACTTGTCCGCAGCAGCTGTCGTGCGCGGAGCGGGGACGGCGGGAACCTCGTGGCTTCCGCCGTCGTTGAGCCCGTTGAGCGGTGGGGTCTTGTCAGCCGCCGGATGTCCCGTTGCCGATCGCGTTGTCATCGGTCATTCGCAGCGTTCTCGATTGCGTCGCCGTCGAGTGCGCCGTTA
>NZ_DASYZI010000101.1:0-5021 GCF_035946395.1 Actinocrinis sp. | reverse complement strand
GTGCCGAAGGCCTCGATCTCGGCGATCTGTTCCCTGGTCAGTTCGGCGGGCGCCTGGCCGTCGGCCAGCTTGGCGGCCTGGACCTGGCGGCGGATGTCCTCGACGATCTCCGGGTTCGCCAGGGTCGTCACGTCGCCGACGGCGGTGAAGTTGGAGATGCCCGCGATGACCCGGCGCATGATCTTGCCGGAGCGGGTCTTGGGCATGTCGGGCACGATCCACACGTTCTTCGGCCGGGCGATCTTGCCGATCTCGCGCTCGATCGCGCCCGAGACCGCTGCCTCGATCCCGCCGTCCCCGGTCATGCCGGGCTTGAGCGAGACGTACATCTCCACCGCCCGCCCGCGCAGTTCGTCCACCACCGGGACCGCGGCGGCCTCGGCGATCTGCTCGACGGTCAGCGCGGCGGACTCCAGTTCCTTGGTGCCGAGCCGGTGCCCGGCGACGTTGATCACGTCGTCGACCCGGCCGAGGATGCGGAAGTAGCCGTCGGCCGCCTGCACGGCGCCGTCCCCGGCCAGGTACGGCCAGTCGCGCCAGTCGGTGCTGTCCGGGTTCTTGCAGTACTTGGCGAAGTAGATCTCCTTGAACCGCTCCGGCTGGCCCCAGATGGTCTGGAAGATCCCCGGCCACGGGTTGCGGATGCAGATGTTGCCCGCCTTGCCGGACCCGGCCGGGACCTCCTGGCCGTTCTCGTCGTAGATCACCGGGTGGATGCCCAGTACGCCGGGGCCGCAACTGCCGGGCTTCATCGGTTGGAGGGCCGGGAGGGTGGAGCCGAGGAAGCCGCCGTTCTCGGTCTGCCACCAGGTGTCCACGATCACCGCCTGCCCCTTGCCGACGACCCGGTGGTACCAGCGCCAGACCTCCGGTTCGATCGGCTCGCCGACCGTGGTCATGTGCTTGAAGTGATAGTCGTACTTGGCCGGCTCGTCGGGGCCGATCTTGCGCAGCATCCGGATGGTGGTGGGCGCGGTGTGGAAGGTGGTCACCCCCAGCCGTTCGGCGATGCGCCACGGCCGCCCCGCGTCGGGGTAGAGCGGCACGCCCTCGTACATGACGCTCGTGGTGCCCAGCGCCAGCGGGCCGTAGACGATGTACGAGTGCCCGGTGATCCAGCCGATGTCGGCGAAGCACCAGTACGTGTCCTCGGGGTGGATGTCCTGGTAGTACTTCGACGTGCCGGCGACGTAGGCGAGGTAGCCGCCGGTGGAGTGCTGGCAGCCTTTGGGCCGTCCGGTAGTGCCTGAGGTGTACATCAGGAACAGCGGCGCGTCGGCCGGCATCGAAACCGGCTCCACCAGGGCGTCCCGGTAGTGCGCGAGCAACGCGTCGACGAAGAAGTCCCGGCCGTCGACCATCGCGGTCGCCGAACTGTACTTCCCGGGGTGGCGCCGGAACACCAGCACCTTCTCCACCTCGGCGCCCTCGGCCCGGGCGGCCTCGACGGCCTGGTCGGCCTTGGCCTTGTGGTCGATCAGTTCGCCGTTGCGGTAGTAGCCGTCGATGGTGATCAGGATCTTGCTGCCCGAGTCGGCGATCCGGCCACCGCAGGCGACGCCGGAGAACCCGCCGAAGACCTCGGAGTGGATCACCCCGAGGCGGGCGCAGGCCAGCATCGCCACCGGCAGTTCGGGGACCATCGGCAGGTGGAAGGTGATCCGGTCACCCGTTTGCACGCCGAGGCCGCGCAGCAGCGCGGCGAACTCGTTGACCCGCCGCCACAGCTCCCGGTAGGTGATCGCGACGGTGGCCTGCTCCTCGGGTTCGGGTACCCAGATCAGCGCCGCCTGGTTCGGCCGCAGCGCCAGGTGCCGGTCGACGCAGTTGTAACAGGCGTTCAGCCTGCCGCCGACGAACCAGCGCCAGAACGGGGGGTTGCTCGTGTCCAGGGTGGTGTGCCAGTAACGGTCCCAGTCCAGCAGGTCGGCGTAGGCCTTGAAGCACTCCGGGAACCGGTCCAGGCCGAACCGGTCGAACAGTCCAGGGTCGGCGCCGTTGGCCTGGGCGATGAAGCACGGCGGCGGCGCGACGTACTCCTCCTCGCGCCAGTGGACCGCGATCTGCGCCTCGGAGGCCTGGGTCTTGCCGGACTCGTCGATGCTCATAACTCGGCTCCCTTACCGAGAGGGTCGGGCGGGCGGCGGGTTCAGTCCGTGTCCCCGGCGGCGTGGTCCTCCGGGGCGAGAAGCCCGGAGCAGAGCCCGAATTCGTAGAGTTCGGCGGCGATCACGCATTCCCGCTGGAAGAGTTCGGGATCGTCGCCCAGGCTGGACCAGCACCACGCCTCCGCCTGGTCCAGAGCGTGCTTAAGGACGGCGGGCAGCGCCCCGAGCGGCAGCGTCTCGGCCTGATGGCGCAGCGGCGACAGCGCAGCGGCGGACTCCCGGCACGGGGCCGCGGCCTCCAGCCGGGACAGCAGCACGAGCACCTCGCCTCGGAGGTACTGGCGTGTCATCACGATCGCCACCAGCCTGACGCGCACAGACCGGGGCGCTCCGCCCGGTCTGCGGAGAAATACCAACGTATCGCCGAGAGCGGGCCTTTGCCAGGTGCGGATTTGAAGACTTCTTCACTTTCCCTGATGATGGAGCCGCCGACGGACGGGCCGGCGGCGAGGACTCGGGTGGCGCGGTGAGAGCGGAGGTGGGCGGGGTGCCGGTACCGCTGTATCAGGCCAAGGCGGAGTTCTTCCGGGTACTCGGCCACCCGGTGCGCATCCGGGTGCTTGAACTGCTGTGCGAGGGCCCGAGGCCGGTGCGCGAACTGCTGGCCGAGTTCGACATCGAGGCCTCCAACCTGTCCCAGCAGCTGGCGGTGCTGCGCCGCTACGGGATAGTGACCGCCACCCGCGACGGCTCGACGGTGGTGTACGCGCTGGCCGGGGCGGACGTCTCGGAGCTGATGCTGGCCGCGCGCCGCATCCTGACCGAACTGCTGGTGGACAAGCGCGAGCTGCTGGCCGCGTTGCAGGACACGGGCGCCGGATGAGCTGTCCGTGATCCGTCCCCGCCCTGCCCTGCGCGTCCCGTCGTGTTCGCCGTGTCTTCCTTGTCTGCCGTATCGCTGCCGTGAGTGGGAACCGTCGTGCTCAGCCTGCTGAGAAAGATCGCCTCCGTCGGCCGGGTCGCCGAGCCCGCCCCGCCGCCGCCCGAACCGGCCGCGCCGGAGCTCGCCCGGCGTATCAAGGCACTGCGCGGGTCGGCGCAGGTGCGCTGCGTGGACGCGGGCTCGTGCAACGGCTGCGAGATCGAGATCGGGCAGGCGTTCGGGCCCGTCTATGACGCGGACCGCTACGGAGCCCGGATCGTGGCCTCGCCCCGGCACGCCGACGTACTCCTGGTCACCGGGCCGGTGACGCGGAACATGGCCGAGCCGCTGCGCCGTACCTATGCCGCCGCGGCCGAGCCGCGAGTGGTGATCGCGGTCGGGGACTGCGCGATCGACTGCGGCGAGTTCGCCGGGGCGTACGGCGTCGAGGGTGCCGTGTCGGACGTGGTGCCGGTGGACCTGGCCGTGCCGGGCTGCCCGCCGGCTCCCGATCAGATCGTGGCCGCGCTGCGCCGGGTGACCGGCCGGTGAGCGTGAATCTGGCCGGGACGGCGCTCGCGGCGGCCGCGGGCTTGTCCGGCGGCGCGGTCGTCGTGGCGCTGGGTACGCCGGCGCGGGTCAGAGTGCCGCTGGCCGGACTTCTGAGCGCTTTGCTGGGCGTCGCCGCAATGGTCGCGGGCGGCGCGGCGCTCTCGGGGCGCACGTTCGCCGTGCGACTGCCGAACCTGCTGCCGCTCGCGGGCGTGTCCCTCGACGTCGATGCCCTGTCCGGGGTGTTCCTGGCGGTCACCGGGGCCGTCGTCCTGGCCGCGTCGATCTACGGGATCGGATACGCCGCCGGAGCCGGGCGCAGCCGCGCGGCGCAGGCGCTGTGGCCGCTGTTCGCTCTCAGTCTGCTGCTGGTACCCGCGGCGGGCAGCGTGTCCACGCTGCTGGTGGCCTGGGAGCTGATGGCCCTGTGCTCGCTGCTGCTCGTCGTGTCCGGCGATCCGGCGGACGGACGGGTGCGTGAGGCAGGGGTGTGGTACGCGGTGATGACCCACCTGGGTCTGGTCGCGATACTCACCGGGCTGATGTGGCTGGCCGCCGCCGCGCACACCGAGACCTTCGCCGGTCTGCGTGTCGCCGCGGCCGGGGTGTCTCCGGCCGTGCGCGGCGGGGTGTTCGTGCTGCTCCTGCTGGGCTTCGGGTCGAAGGCGGGCATGGTGCCGCTGCACGCCTGGCTGCCGCGCGCCCACCCGGAGGCGCCCAGCCCGGTCTCGGCGCTGATGAGCGCCGCCATGGTGAATATGGGAATCTACGGCCTCGTACGCGTCGGGCTCGACCTGATGGGCGGCGGCTCGCGCTGGTGGTGGCTGACCACGCTGGCGCTGGGCGCGCTCTCCGCCGTGTACGGGATCGTGCAGGCGGCCGTCGCGAACGACCTCAAGCGGCTGTTGGCGTACTCCACCGTGGAGAACCTGGGCCTGATCCTCGTCGGCGTCGGGGCCGCCGGCGTGTTCGACCACTCCGGGCACCCGGCCCTGGCCGCGCTCGCGCTGGCCGCGGCGCTGCTGCACACCGCCACCCACGCCGGATTCAAGACCCTGCTGTTCCTGTCCGCCGGCTCGGTGCTGCACGCCACCGGCGTCCGGGACCTGGATGAACTCGGCGGGTTGCGTACCCGGATGCCGGTGACCACCGCGCTGTTCGCGCTCGCCGCGCTGGGAGCCGCGGCGCTGCCCGGCGGTGCCGGGTTCCCGTCCGAGTGGCTGCTTCTCCAATCCCTGATCCACGGCCTGGCGGTGCCGGGCAGAGCGGTCGTCGTGGTACTGCCGGTCACGGTCGGCGCGGTCGCGTTGTCCGCGGGCCTGGCGGTGGCGACCTTCGTCAAGGCCCTGGGAACCGGGTTCCTCGCCAAGGCGCGCAGTGCGGCGGCCGAGCACGCCCACGAGGCCACCGGGTCGATGCGGGTGGGGATGGGGCTGGCC
>NZ_DASYZI010000100.1:0-51279 GCF_035946395.1 Actinocrinis sp. | reverse complement strand
CATCTGGTTCACCAACCCGAGCCAGCAATACGGCGTGATCCTGCCGCCGGGCGGAACCGCGCAATGGCGCGACCAGAACGGCAACTGGAGTACGGACAACAACGTCGTGCTCAATCCCGACGGTGCCGCCCCACACGCCACAATGATCCTGCCGTTCGACTCACAGGTCACCGGAGTCAGGGCCGTGCTGCCACCGACCACCGGCTCAAGCGGCTGGTACATGATCAGTCAGATCACTGTGCAGTAACGAAATCACTGTGCAGTAAAGATCACAGCGCAGTAACGAAATCACTTTGCAGTAACGAAATCACGGTGCAGTAGCGCCGCAAACGAGAGTCGACGGGACGATCAGCGTGATTCGTCCCGTCGACTCTCGTCATGTTCGGGAGCCTGCCGCACACCGCCACCAACCCCTCGGGGTGATGGGAGGATACGCGGGTCAATCGACACCAGGAGTCATGCCTGCCGCGTCGGACGGCGGCACGTTGGAGAGGATGCGCTTCATGAACCGGACCCAACGCTCGGGCGCGCCATGGTCCACCAGGACAATCCAGCCCAGGGCGACAGAGCCCACCCGGACAAGACCGTGGTCCTTTGTGTTGTGTATTTTGGCGGTCGCGGCGCTGGTCGCGGGTTGCGGATCGAACGGGCCGACCGCCAGTCAGGCCATAACGCTGAGCGCAGCGCCGGAGGCGCCGTCGTCACCGTCACCGAACCCGTCGCCGTCACCGTCGGTCGATCCGGGGACGCTGCCGCAGACGCACGTGCTGCCGCAAGCCGACGACCCCGCGTTCCAGGCGGGAGTGCAGGAACTCTGGAACGCGATCGTGCAGGACGACCCCTCGATCGCGCTGCCGTTCTTCTTCCCGAAGTCCGCGTATCTTCAGGTGAAGGCGATCTCGAATCCGTCGGCCGACTACGAGAACCGGCTGATCCCCTGGTACAAGCTCGACATCGAGGCCGCTCACGCGCTGCTCGGCTCGAACGCGGACTCGGCGCAGTTCGTCTCGGTCACGGTGCCCAAGAGCCAGGCCGAGTGGATCGTGCCTGGAGTCGAGTACAACAAGGGTTCGTATTACCGGGTGTACGGCACGCGGCTCGATTACAGCGTCAACGGGCACACCGCGTCGTTCGGCATCTTCTCGCTGATCTCGTGGCGCGGCGAGTGGTACATCGTGCACCTCGGTCCCTCGACCCGCTCGACGAACAAGGGCATCGTCTACGCCCCCGAAGGCTGATACCGGACGCGCAATAGCCCCAGATGCACAAGTGGCCCCGGACGCCTTAACACGTCCGGGGCCACCGCAGTACTTGCCAGTACCTGCCGTTACCGCATAACCATCTGCGTTACGGCATCGCGTGCAGGTGCGGGCCGATGACGGTCGCGATCTGGTTGCCGGCGCTGGCGTCCCAGTTCGTCGACCACGTCATCGCGCCGCCGATTCCCGGCCAGGTGGCCGGGGGCTTGAACGTGCCGCAGTTCGAGCCGTTGGCAAGGCAGTCGAGCGCCGCGTTGACCACGCTCGGGCTGACGAAGCCGCCGCCCGCCGCGCTGGTCGAGGCGGGCACGCCGAGTCCGACCTGGCTCGCGTTCAGGCCGCCCTGGAGCTGGATGCAGGCCAGCGCGGTCAGGAAGTTCTCGGTGCCCTCCGAGTAGACCTGCCCGTCACAGCCGAGCATCGAGCCGGAGTTGTAGTACTGCATGTTGACGATGGTGAGGATGTCCTTGGTGTTCAGCGCCAGCTGGAAGTAGTCGCCGCCGGTGCTCTGCATGTCGATGGTCTGCGGGGCCATCGTCAGCACGAAGCCGGCGCCGTACATGCTCGCCAGCGAGTGCAGCGCCTGCGACATGTACGTGGCGTTGACGCCGTTCTCCAGGTCGATGTCGACCCCGTCGAACCCGTAGTTCTTGAGGATCGAGTAGGCGCTGCTGGCGAAGTTCGACGCGGAGGTCGAGTCGCTCACCGAGATGGTGCCGTTCTGGCCGCCGACCGACACGATGACCTTCTTGCCACGCGAGTGCATGGTGGCGATGTCGGCCTTGAACTGCGCGTCGGTGTAGCCGCCGAGCGCGGTGGACAGACCCGAGTCGACCGCGAACGAGATCTGGCCCGGCGTGGTGGTGGCGTTGGCGAAGGCGACCGCGACGATGTCGTACTGCGAGTTCACGTCGGTGAGCCGCTGCACGGTGGCGCCGTTGCTGAAGTCCTGCCAGTAGCCGGTCAGCAGGTGCTTGCCGGTGCCGGTCGGGCTGGGGCTGGCCGACGCGCTCGGGCTGGCGCTGGTGGGACTGGCGCTCGGGCTCGGGTTGCCGCCGCCGCAGGCACCGTTGTCGGTCCAGACGTTCTGCGCGTTGTTGCCCGGGATGTCGCCCTGGGTCCACCACTTGGCGGTCCACGT
Source organism: Actinocrinis sp. (assembly GCF_035946395.1). Taxonomy (NCBI): domain Bacteria; kingdom Bacillati; phylum Actinomycetota; class Actinomycetes; order Catenulisporales; family Actinospicaceae; genus Actinocrinis; species Actinocrinis sp. Next base: position 48,879 of record NZ_DASYZI010000100.1, on the reverse strand, counting down.
GTGCCCGTTGTAGGAGACCACCGCGCCGCCGTTGTAGGCCTGCGTGGAGACCCAGGCCGCCGCGGTGCACGAACCGGTCCCGCCGGTCGGTGAGGCGCTCGGGGACGGGGACGCCGACATGGACGGCGACGGGCTCGCGCTGCTGGGGGCGGTGCTCGGGCTCGCGCTGGAGCCGCCGCCGGGACCGGTCAGCGAGACGTCGTCGGCGTAGTACACCGGCTGGCCGTACCAGCCGTGCACCCAGACGGTCAGGCTGGTCGTGCTCGCGCCGGTGCTGAAGGTCGTCGTCAGCTGCGAGTACGCGCCGCTGGTGCCGGGCGTCCAAGTGCTGGTGTCGGTGGTGCCGGTGCCGGTGTCGCCGATGTAGACGTACGAGCCGTCGACCCAGGCGCTGAGCGTGTACGACGAGCTCGGCTGCACGCTGATCGTCTGCGAGCACTGCGAGTCGTCGCTGCTCGTCGGCGTGCCCTGCAACGCGTACGAGCCGGAGTGCACGGGACTGGTCACCACGGCGCCGCTGTTGCTGGTGCACGACCAGGGCGAGAGCGAGCCGGATTCGAACCCGGGGTTCTGCACGAGATTCGCGGCGGCCGCCTGGGCGCCGGCGGTGACCGCGACGACTCCGATGGTGGCCAGGACGACGGATATCGCGGCGCCGGCCGCCGCGAGCGCCCTGCGCCGCGGACGGGCGCCGGGGAAGGGAACTGCTGCCATGAATGCCTCTCCGGAGTGAGGTGGCACCGGCGGCGGCACGCGCGAGGGCGCCGCGGGTTCGACGGTGCGGTGGTTTACGGTGCAGCGATTTCGACGATGCAGCGGATTCGAGGCTGACGACCGGCACGCCGAACCGGTGCGTCGCGCCTCGCGGCGGACAACACATACGCCGGGGCGCGCCGTGCTCCGGGCTGAGCATCAGATTGGACTAGACCAGTGCGTTGGTCAATGGTCCGGCCCGGGATATTCCCCCGCCGTTGAATGTTTCTTAGGGTGACTTCGGACGGAACACACCTCGTCACTTCGTGTCACCCGCGCCAGTTCACTCCTCCGAAGCGCTCAGCCCGTCGTCCACGGGCACGTCTTCCGGCGCCAGGTCGAGCCCGGCCGCGGCGGCCTGCTCGGTCAGCAGGACGGCGAAGTCCTCGTCGAGGTGGCCGCGGCCGATCGCGGCCTGCACCAGCTGGTAGGTCAGGGCGGCGACCGGCATCGGCACCTCCATCCGCCGGGCCGTCTCAAGCCCCAGGTCGAAGTCCTTGCGCAGCAGTACCGGTGTGAAGGTGGGCGTCAGGTCCAAGTGCACGAAGGCGGGACTCTTGTAGCGGGTGAAGACCGAACCCACGACGCTGTTGTTCAGGAACTCCAGGAACGCGGCGCGTGACACCCCGCCCTTCTCGGCCAGCACTGTCACCTCCGCAAGCGATTGCGTGACGACGCCGAGGAAGATGTTGTGCGCCAGCTTCACCAGGCGCGCGGCTTCGCCGTCGCCCGCGTAGGTGACCGACCGGCCGATGACCTCCAGGTAGGGCCGCACCCGCTCGAAGGCGTCGAGCGGACCGGAGGCCACCACGGAGAGCCGTCCGGCCTTGGCCACCTTCCCGTTGCCGCTGACCGGAGCGGCGATCAGCGCGCTGCCACGCTGCGCCGCCACGGCGCGGATGCGCGTGGACACCTCGGCGGAGACCGTGGACGAGTCCACGATCACGCCCGGCACCGCGCCGTCGTGGCGCAGCAGCCCGCCCTCGCCGAGCGTCACCTCGGCCAGGTCCGCGGAGGTCGAGACCATGGTGAAGACCACGTCACGGTCGGCAAGGTCGGCGATCGCGTCCACGACGGTCGCACCGTGCGCGGCCAGCGGCTCGGCCTTGGCGCGGGTGCGGTTGTAGACGGCGACGTCGTGACCCGCGTCGAGCAGGCGGGCGGCGAGCGGGAAGCCCATCCGGCCGGTGCCGATCCAGCCGAGGCGAGGCCGGTGCGGCGCGGTATCCGCCGCCGGGGAGTCGTCGATGGTCACTGGGAGACCTCCGTGGTACTTGTCGTGGCCGGGCCGGTCGTCGAGGCAACGCGATTCCCGGACGTCTCGGACGGCCGCGTCGCGCCGCCGAGATACAGCCGGGCCACCTCCGGATCATCGAGCAGATCGGCGCCCCTGCCGATCAGCCGCACCACACCAGACTCCAGGACCGCGCCGCGATCTGCCACTGCCAGTCCGCTGCGCGCGTTCTGCTCGACCAGCAGGACGGTGCGTCCGTCGGCGGTCAGGCCCGCGACGGCCTGGAAGACCGCGCGCCGCGCCCTCGGTTCGAGCCCGATCGACGGCTCGTCGAGCAGGATCAGCCGCGGGTCGATCATCAGCGAGCGGGCCAGTTCGACCTGCTTCTGCTCGCCGCCAGACAGCGCGCCCGCCGCGGCGTTGCGGCGTTCGGCGACGATGGGGAACAGCTCGGCGCAATGCGCGGCGCGGCGGCGCACCTCGGCCCGGTCGCGCAGGATGTAGGCGCCCATCAGCAGGTTCTCCCAGACCGTCATCGCCGGGAACAGGCTGCGCTCCTGCGGCACGTGCACCACACCGCGGTCGAGCCGCTGGCGCGGCGAGAGCCTGGTGATCGGCTCGCCGTCCAGCAGCACCCGGCCGAGCCTGGGCCGCAGCAGGCCGCTGACCGTCTTGAGCACCGTGGACTTGCCGGCGCCGTTCGGGCCGATGAGACAGACGACCTCGCCGGCTTGCACCGTCAGGTCGACGCCGCGCAGGATGTCGCCGGCGCCGTAGCCGGCGACGACGGCTTCCAGGGCGAGCATCGGGGCCGCGCTCACTGTCACGGCCCTAACCCCCGAGGTAGGCGTCGAGGACCGCGGGATCGGCGCGCACGGCGTCCGGCGGCCCCGCAGCGATCCGGGTTCCCCGGTCCAGCACGATCACCGGATCGCACAGCCGCATCACCAGGTTCATGTCGTGCTCGACGATCAGGAACGTGACACCGGACGCGTGCCGGCCGCGCACGTGCCGCTCCATCGCCTCGATCAGCACCGGGTTCACTCCGGCGGTCGGCTCGTCGAGCAGGATCAGCCGCGGCTCGCTCATCAGCACCGAGGCGAACTCCAGCAGCTTGCGCTGGCCGTAGGACAGCTCCCGGGCCGGCTCGTCCGCGTGCCCGGCGAGGCCGAACTCGTCCAGCAGCCCGCCGGCCCTCTCGACGTCCGCGCGGCTGTGGCGCGGCCCGAACAGGGCCCGCCACCGATGGCCCGCCGCCACGATCAGGTTGTCGAGGACGGTGAGTTCGGGGAAGACGCGGGCCTGTTGGAACGTACGCGACAGGCCGCGGCGGTACAGCGCGGCCGGATCGGGGCGGGCGTACGTGCGGCCGCCAAAGGAGATCCTGCCGGAATCGGCTCGCAGGTAGCCGGTGATCAGGTTGAACACGGTGGTCTTGCCGGAGCCGTTCGGACCGATCAGCGCGGTGATCGTGCCCGCCTCGACGGTGAACGAGCAGTCGTCGACCGCTGTCACGCCGCCGAACCGCTTGGCGAGGTGCTCGACTTCGAGCAGGGCATCGCCCGGACCAGTCATGAGACCACCTCCTTCGGCGCGGACGCGACCGGTCGCCCGGCACCGTCCGGTCGAGCGGCGGCAGCGGCGCGGCGGCGCAGCCGCTCGACGATCGTGGGCAGGATCCCGCGCGGCATCAGCAGCATGATCAGCAGGAAGATCGCGGCGTACGCGACGAGGTAGAGCTGCGTGGCGCCGTACTGGTACGCGAGGTACTGCTGCGCCGGGACGACGATGAGCGCGCCGATCACCGGCCCCCACAGCGTGCCCCGGCCGCCGAGATAGGCCATCAGGACCATGCCGATCGTGATCAGCGGATCCACCGCGAACTGCGGGTAGACGAAGGTCATGTAGTAGGCCCAGACCGCGCCGATCATTGCGGCGATCCCCACCGAGACCGCGAACGCGAGCAGCTTCACCCCGCGTACATGCACGCCAACGCCGCGCGCCCGCTCCTCGTCGGCCGCGACGGCCCGCAGCGAGAGCCCGATCCGGCTGTGCAGCGCGGCCCAGGTGACCGCCATGGACACGGCGAGCAGCAGGAGCAGCACGAGGTAGAACGGCCGCTCGTAGGTGTCCGGGTCGAACGGGGCGCCCGGCAGGCCGATGCCCTGCGAGCCGCCGGTGAGCGAGGTCAGGTTGAACGCGAGGGTCTGCGCGACGAACAGCAGCGTGATGGTCACGATCGCGAACACGTCGCTGCGGGTGCGCATCGCGATCCAGCCGACCGCGAGGCCGAGCACCGCGACGCCGATCCCGATGACCGGCAGCGCGAAGAACGGCAGCAGGCCGTTCGCGCCGACATCGCGGTGCTGGAAGTAGATCGCCTCCGCGTAGGCGCCGACGCCGAAGAACGCCGCGTGGCCGAGCGACGGGTACCCGGCCAGCCCGCCGACCAGGTTCCAGGCGCTGGCCAGCCCGGCGTAGATCAGCGTGAAGACCGCCATGTTGACGATCCAGTGCGCGGTCACCGCGAACGGGAAAGCGGTCAGCACGCCGAAGAACACCACCGCGCGGATCACGCCGCCCCAAGTCAGTGCCCTGTGCCTCATAGTCCCGCGCATCATGCTCCCGCGCGTCATGCTCCTGCGAGTCAGGGTTCGATGAAACAGCGCTCCATCAGTCCAGGCTCCATCAGCCCGGGTTTCATCAGCCTGAGTCTCATCAGCCTGAGTCTCATCAGCCTGAGTCTCATCGGCCTGGGTTCCATCAGCCTGGGTTCCATCAGCCTGGGTTCCATCAGCCCGGGCCGCCGCGTTCACAGGGCGCCTCGCAAGCTCGCGCCGAACAGGCCGCGCGGCCGGATCAGCAGCACCGCGAGCAGCACGGCGAAGAAGCTGAAGTCCGACCAGATCGGCGTTCCCAGCGCCGCAACCAGCGAGGCGACCACGCCCATCACCATCGCGCCGACGATCGAGCCGCCGATGCTGCCGAGCCCGCCCAGGATCACGATGGACAGCAGCCGGGAGATCAGGTCGTAGTGGCTGCCCGAGTTGAACGAGTAGAGGATGCCGTACACCGCGCCCGCCGCGGCCGCCGTCGCGGCGCCGATGCCGAATCCGACGGCTGCGACGCTGCGCGCGTTGACGCCGAGCAGCTGCGCCGACTCGGGATTCTGCACGGTGGCGCGGATCGCCCGGCCGAAGCGGGTGCGCTCCAGCAGTGCGTAGAGCAGCGCGAGCATGGCGATGGAGAGTATGAACGCGTACAGACGCACCGCAGAGATCTGATAACCATCGACGGTGTACGAGTCGTCCGCGTAGCCGGTCCGGATCGTGCGGTACGTCGTCTTGTACGTCACGCTCAACACGCCCTCGATCCCGAGCGCGATGGCGAAGGTCACCAGCAGTGAGAGCTCCTGGCGGTCCTGCTCGCGCAGCGGGCGCAGGAACAGCAGCTGGAGCCCCGCACCGGCGCCGAACAGTACCGGCGTGGTCACCAGGATCGAGAGGAACGGATCGAGGCCGAACGAGGTGAACAGCGAATAGCTCAGGTACGCCCCGGCGATCACCAGGGCGCCCTGCGCCAGGTTCACCACCTTCATGATGCCGAAGATCAGCGTCTGGCCACTGGCCATCAGCGCGTAGACACCCCCGGTCAGCACGCCGACGATCAGCGCCTGGATGACAGTGTGCATGAAGAACGGTCCCTTACTCGGCGGCCCAGGCCAGCGGCTCGGTGACCGGCGTGTGCTTGGCCCGGTCGGTCGGATACACCGCCTGTAGTGTGCCGCCGATCCACTGCTCCAGCAGGTAAGAGCCCTGCGGCGCGCCGTCCGAGTCCCAGGACAGGTCCCCCTCAAGCGTCGGCCAGGCGCCGGAATGCAGGGTGCTGATGATGGTGGCGTTGTCGATCTTCCCGGTCTTCGCGGCGACCTCCTCGACCAGCATTCCACACGAGTAGGCCTCGGCGGAGGTGCTGTCGATCTGGTCGGGTGTGCCGCCGTACTTCTTCACGTACGCGGCGGCGAAGGCGTCGCTGCCCGAGGCCGTGCTGCCCGGGAACCAGTCGCCGGAGGAGAAGATGCCCTCGGTGTTCTTCAGGCCGACCGCGTTCGGGAAGTCCACCGGGGAGTTCGCGCCGTTGGACAGGTAGAGCCACTTGGGCGCCCACTTAAGCTGAATCATGGCCCTGACGTCGCCGTACGCGTCCTCGGACTGCGTCCCGGCGACGACCACGTCCGGGTCGGCCGCCGCGACCTTGGTGATGACCGGGGTCAGGTCGGTGGTCTCCGCGGGATAGATCGCGTTGTACACGGTCCTGATGCCCGCGGCCTCGAAACGCTGGCGCACCGCGTCGGCGATCGGCGAGGCGAACGGGTCGTCCAGCGACGGATACGCCGCGGTCTTCGGCCGCTGATCCGCGGGCAGCGAGAGGATGTAGTCCGCGAATACCATCCCGCCCTGCACCGTCGGCGCCGGCTGCACGAAGAAGAGGTTGTGCAGGTGCTGCGAGAACACCGCGGGGCCGCCGCCGGCCGGCTCGATGAACGCGTAGCGGTACCGGTTGACCACCACCGAGGACGGGATGGTCAGCAGCGAGGAGAACGGCCCGAACACCAGGTCCACGTGGTCCCGGTTGATCAGGTTCTGGTAGTTGGTGACCGCCTGGTCCGGGCTGGAGGCGTCGTCCACGATCTTGAGCGCCACCTTGCGGCCGAGCACGCCGCCCTTGGCGTTCACCGTGTCCTGCCACAGCTGGTAGCCGCGCTCCGCGGCCTTTCCCGGATCGGCGAAGTCCCCGGTCAGCGAGAGCGAGATGCCGATGGTGAGGGTGGACGGGCTCTGCGCCCCCGCGCCGTGCGAGTTCCCGCAGCCGGCCAGCGCCAGCGCGCTGACCGCTAGGATTGCGGCGGCGCGCCGCAGGGCGATACGGCCATGTTTATGCATACGATTGCATTCGAGCATGTGCATCCCCCTCCTGGGGACTGCCTTGTCCGAGCATGGAAAACGGCCGGTTCCGCTCGAAGCTGGATGCGACGGTCATGCGGTCGATTGCATGGAAATATCCGCCCGGCCCCATGAACTGTCAATCCCTCAGTCAGACAGGTGACCGAGACAGGGCGCTCAACTGCGCTTTCGATCACGCGATGACGCGCGGTGACCAACTGTGGCGGTGCAAACGATTGCTTCTACGCCCCTGTAAGACTACTCTCGGCGCGTGTCCCGAGCCTCGACGCTTTCCGATGTCGCCCGGCGCGCCGGAGTCCATCAGGCTACCGCGTCGCGCGCGCTGAACCCGGCCAGCCGTCACCTGGTGAGTAAGTCCACTGCCGAGCGGGTGCTGGTCGCCGCGCGGGAGCTGGGCTACGTCCCGAACGGCATCGCCAGGGGCCTGCGCACGAACCGGTCCCACACCGTGGGCGTGATTATTCCAGATCTGATGAACCCCCTGTTCCCGCCGATCGTGCGCGGCATAGAGGACGTACTCGCCGACGAGGGATACACGGCCCTGCTGGCGAACACCGACAACGACGAGCAGCGCGAGCGCACGCAGTTCGAGGCGCTGGTGACCCGCCGGGTGGACGGCATCATCATGGCCACGGCCCGCCGCGATCATCCGCTGCTGGCGGAGGCCGCGCACCGCGGGCTGAAGGTCGTGCTGGTCAACCGGGACACCGAACGCGCGGACTTCTCCGCGGTCACCACGGACGACTGGCTCGGCGTCGCCATGGCGACCGAGCACATGATCGGCCTCGGCCACCAGCGGATCGGCCACCTTTCCGGGCCGCCGGGCCTGTCCACCGGCTCGACCCGGGTCCGCTCGTTCCGCGAGACGCTGCACTCGCACCGGCTGGACGCCCCGCCCGAGTACATCGAGGTCTGCGACGCGTACAGCGAGGCCGCCGGGGCCTCGGCGACCAGGCTGCTGCTGGACCGCGCGCCGGAACTGACCGCGATCGTGGCGGCCAACGACCTGCTCGCCCTCGGCGCCTGCGACGTGTTCCGGGAGCGCGGCATAGCCTGCCCCGAGCGGATGTCGATCACCGGTTTCAACGACATGCCCTTCGCGGACAAGTTCCATCCGGCGCTGACCACCGTGCGAGTGCCGCACTACGACCTAGGCGCCGAGGCGGGCCGGCTGCTGCTTGAACAGCTCATGCAGCCGACCCACCTGACCAAGCGGCTCTCGCTGCCGCCCAAGCTGATCGTGCGCGCCTCCACCGCCCCGCCGTACGACGCCAACACCAGCACCAGCAACCCGGCCTAGGGGTGTTTGGGCTGCGGGGCCAGGATCGCGGTGCCTTCACGCACGATCGCCGCATTTTCGGGCCGTGCCCAAACCTCCAGTATGGGCACGGCCCTGCGCCTCGCGATCGCACGCGCCACACGCCACACTCTGATCCGACGCCGCTTCTCAAACACCCCACTAACGCATCCCGGCAGCCTTCATCTTCTTCGTAGCCAGCTCGTTCAGCCGGATCCAGCCGGGCGAGGCGTCGCTGTAGTGCTCGGCGAGCAAGGCCTCCACGCCCTCTACACCCTCCATGCCGCCCGTGTCGGCCGGCGCCGACCGGTCCGTGTCCGCGCTGTGGTCCAGAGTCTTGAAGTACCCGAACATCTCGTCGGCGAGCCGCTCGATCCGCGGATCGTCGGGCTCCCAGTCGAAGGCCTGGTCGTAGGCCAGGTAGAACCGACGGAAATCCGCATCCCGCAGGTACGCGCGCTTGTTCGCGATGAACGTGGCCACCGCCTCGGGGTAGCGGGCCGCGAGCATGATCCAGCCGTCGCGCTCCAGCAGGATCGCCCGCTCGCTCACCCCGAGGGCGCGCAACTCGTCGAGGAACTCGACGACGTCCTGCGGCAGGAAGAGCCGCTCTCCCCCGGCGAGTTGCGCGATCCGGCGGCGGTACTCCTTGAGGTCGCGGATCTTCGCGGCCAGGTCCCGGTCGATCCGGGCCACCGCCCGCGCGAACCGCTCCGGCTCGGCGGCGAGCAGTTCGTCGATCCGGGCCAGCGGAACGCCGGCGTCGGCCAGGGTCTTGATGCGGATCAGGTCGATGACGGCCTGTGCGTCGTACCGCCGGTAGCCCGAGGCGTCACGCTCCGGCTCGGCGAGCAGTCCGCGCTGGTGGTAGTGCCGCACGGCGCGCACCGTCACCCCGACATAGTCCGCGAGTTGGCTGATGGTGAGCATCAGACTCCTCATTTCACTTGTCAGCGTCGGGTCCGTCTGTTGATGCCTCTGCACTGCTGTGCTGCGCATACTCCACTGTGTACCGTCACGCTTGAACACGGTCGCGCTTGAAGGCCGCGCTCGACCACCAGTATCCGGCCACCAGGATGCCCAGGCACCAGACGACCGAGATCAGGGCGTCGTCGCCGATGCGCGTGCCGGTCAGCAGGCCGCGGATGGTCTCGATCATCGGCGTGAACGGCTGGTACTCGGCGAACCAGCGCACCCCCGCCGGCATCGAGCCGGTGGGCACGAAGGTGCTGCCGATGAACGGCAGGAACTGGATCAGCATCGGCGTGTTGCTGGCCGACTCCGGGGTACTGGACACCAGCCCGATGCCCACCGCGAGCCAGGTCAGCGCGAAGGCGAGCAGCTCCAGCAGGCCGAACACGGCGAGCCATTCGGCCGGTCCGCCGTGCGGCCGCCAGCCCAGCGCCACCGCGACGCCGATCACCAGGACCGTGCTGATCGTGGTCTGGATCATGCTGGAGAGCACGTGCCCGGTCAGCAGCGAGGAGCGGGAAATCGCCATCGTGCGGAACCGGTCGATGATGCCTTCGGTCATGTCGACGCAGACGGCGACCGAGGTCGACATGCAGCCCGACGCCACGCCGAGCAGGATGATCCCGGGGGCGACGTAGTCGATGTAGCTGCCGCTGGTGTGCGCGGCATTCAGGCCGGCGCCGAGCGTGCGGCCCAGCAGCCCGACGAACAGCAGCAGCAACATGACCGGGATCACCAGGGAGGCAGTGGTCATCGCGGGGTAGCGAATCGCGTGCCGCAGCGTGCGCCGCAGCATCGTGGCGGTGTCGGTGACGGTGTAACTCAGGCTGCTCATCAGATCCTCGCCTTGTCGTCGTCGTTCTCGTCATCGCTGTGACCGTGTCCGTCATGGCTGAGCTCGCGGCCGTCGCCGGTGAGGGCGAGGAAGACATCGTCGAGATCGGGGGTGTGCACCGACAGTTCCTCGACGTCGACCGCCGCCGAGTCGAGCCGGTCGAGCATGGCGCGCAGCGAACGCACGCCGCCGTCGCCGGCGACTTGCAGGGTCAGCGCCTCGTCGTCACGCGCTTGGACGGCGCCGCCGAGTTCCTCGGCGGCCAGGTCGAGCGATCGGGCGTCGGCGAACCGGAGGCTGACGTGGCCGCCGGGAACCAGGCGCTTGAGCTCGGCGGCGGTGCCCTCCGCCACGATCCGGCCGTGGTCGAGCACCGCGATCCGGTCGGCGAGTTGGTCCGCCTCCTCCAGGTACTGCGTGGTCAGGAAGATCGTGACGCCGTCGGCGACCTGCTCGCGGATGATCGCCCACAACCCGCGGCGGCTGCGCGGGTCGAGCCCGGCGGTCGGCTCGTCGAGGAAGATCACCCGTGGCCGGCCGATCAGCGTCATCGCGAGGTCGAGGCGGCGGCGCATCCCGCCGGAGTAGGTGGAGACGAGTTTCCTCGCCGCGTCGGAGAGGTCGAACCTGCGCAGCAGTTCGGCGGCGCGCCGGCGGCCCTCGTCGCGGCCCAGCCGGTGCAGGTCCGCCATGAGGACGAGGTTCTCCTCGCCGGTGAGCAGGTTGTCCACCGCCGAGAACTGGCCGGTCACGCCGATCGCGGCGCGCACCGCGTCGGGCTCGCGCGCGACGTCGTGCCCGGCGACGCGCAACTCGCCGCCGTCGGCGCGGATCAGTGTGGACAGGATCCTGACCGCGGTGGTCTTGCCTGCGCCGTTCGGGCCGAGCAGCGCGAAGACCGTGCCCGCGGCGACGTTCAGGTCGATGCCGTCGAGCACTAGCTTGTCGCCGAAGGACTTACGAAGTCCGACAGCTGACAGTCCCCCGGCGCGTGTTGGGGGTGGTGATGGGGGCGGTGACGTGTCCGAATGTGTCATGACCCCATCGTGGAGGGTTGACCCTACGTCAAGGTCAAGCCCGTTTCCGCGCCCGCTCGGGACCACGGATCCAGCACCGTCGAATCAGCACTGTCAGATCGTCACGGTCGGATCAGCACCATCGGATCAGCACACTTACCGCGCGCGCAGGCCGTCCAGCGCGATGCCGACGACCCGCTCCATCTGGCCGGGCTCGACAAAGGTCATCATCGTGATCCCGCTGACCAGCCGCACCAGGTCGTCGATGCTGACGTCGGTACGTACCACGCCCGCCTCCTGCGCACGGGTCAGCAGCGGCTCGCCCGCCGCGAAGAGCGACTCGCGGCAACTGCGGAAGACCTCTGAGGTCGTCCCCATCGAGGCGGTCAGTTCCTCGGCCAGCGCCCGCTTGGTGCCGACGTATCCGACGTAGCGGTGCAGCCAGGCGACCAGCGCCTCCCACGGCGGCAGCGTGACTTGCAGCTCGCGCGCCGTGTTGCACAGGTCCTCGACCTGATCGATGTAGATGCTCTCCAGCAGCGCGGGCCGGGTCGGGAAGTGCCGGTAGAGCGTCCCGATGCCGACCTCCGCGCGCCGCGCGATCTCCTCAAGCGTCACGGCGCTGTTCTCGGTGAACGCGTCGCGCGCCACGGCGAGCAGCTTCTCGTAGTTGCGCCGCGCGTCCGCGCGCATGGGCCGGCGTGTGTTCAGCCCACTCACCGTCTCGGCGCTGGTCATGACCCGGCGCTCCTTTCTGCGCTACCTTCCGGCTTGCCAACCGGAGGGCTCCTCCGTATAGTTCTGGAGGGCGCCTCCACTTTAGCACTCGTCGAGCTCCCGTCGAAAGGCTCGCCGCATCATGCCATCTTCCCCTGTTCTCACCCGTGCCCCGGCACGCCGCCCGACCGGGCGGCCGACCGCGGGCGACGCAGCCTCGTCCACCACGTCCGCGCTGGTGATGGCGATCATCCTGACCAGCCAGCTGATGATCGTGCTGGACGCCTCGGTGGTCATCACGGCCCTACCCAAGATCCAGAACGCCTTCGGCTTCTCCACCACCAGCCTGTCCTGGGTGCAGAACGCCTACACGCTCGCCTTCGGCGGGCTGCTGTTGTTCGGCGCCCGCGTCGGCGACATCCTCGGCCGCCGCCGGGTCTACATGGGGGGCATCGCGGCCTTCACCCTTGCCTCGCTGCTCGGCGGGCTCGCGCAGAACGGCACCTGGCTGCTGACCGCGCGCACGATCCAGGGCGTGGCCGCGGCGATCGCCGCGCCGTCCACGCTCGCCCTGCTGATGACGCACTTCCGCGAGCCCCGCGACCGGATGCGCGCGATCTCGCTGTACGCCGCCGCGTCGAGCGGTGGCGCGAGCATCGGGCTGGTGATCGGCGGCTTCCTGACCGACCTGCTCTCCTGGCGCTGGGGGCTGTTCATCAACGTGCCGATCGGCGCCGCGCTGGTCCTGCTCGCCCCGCGGTACCTGCCGGAGACCGAGCGCAACCCGGGCCGCTTCGACCTGGCCGGCGCGGTCACCTCCACGCTCGGCATGACCTCCCTCGTCTACGGCTTCGTCCGGGCCGGGTCCGCCGGCTGGGCCGACCGCGCCACGCTGGCCTCGTTCGCCGCGGCGCTGGTGCTGCTCGCCGGGTTCGTGCTGCGCGAGCTGCGCGCCGAGCAGCCGATCCTGCCGCTGCGGCTGTTCGCCAGCCGTGAGCGCTCCGGAGCGTACGTGGCGCGGCTGTTCACCGTCGGCGGCATGTTCGCGTTCTTCTTCTTCGTGACGCAGTACCTGCAAGAAGTGCTCGACTACAGCGCGCTGAAGGCCGGATTCGCGTTCCTGCCGATGACGGCGGTGCTGTTCGCGACCTCGCGGATGGTGCCGAAGGTCGCCGCGCGGGTCGACAGCACCCGGCTGCTGGTCACCGGCCTGGTGATCGCGCTGGGCGCCATGGGCTGGGCCCGCGGGCTCTCGGCGAGCACACAGTACTTCCCACAGGTCGCGATCCCGATGATCCTGCTGGGCGTCGGCATGGGCATCGCGTTCATCCCGCTCACCTCCTCGGGCATCGCCGGGGTGCAGCCGCAGGACAGCGGCGCGGCCTCCGGGCTGGTGAACGCCTTCCACCAGGTGGGCGGCTCGCTCGGCCTAGCCGTCCTGGTCACCGTGTTCGGCACGGTGAGCCGCCACGCGCAGCAGTCGCAGCACGTGGCCGGCGCGACCGCGGCGATGGCCGCGAAGCAGAACCTTGCCCACGGGATCTCCGCCGCGCTGACCGGCTCCGCGATCTTCCTGGCGGTGGCGCTCGCGGTGGTCCTGGTCACGGCGAAGAACTGGCGCAGGCCGTCACGCAACCCCAGCTGATCCTTTAGTGTCCTCAGTACCATGACGGAATCCGCCCGACCTGGGGAACCACAGCCCGAGGAATCACAGCCTCGGAAGTCACCGCCCGAGGAATCTCAGACCGTTGACGCGCCACGGCACAGCCGGGCACTGCTCGCGCTGGTCGCGGCCGCAACGGTCGCGGTGGCCCCGGTCGCCGGCACGGTGCTCGGCCCGGCCGGCGGCGGCGACGGCGCGCACTCCGCGCCGGTCTTCGTCCTGGCGGAGGCGTCTCACGACATAGGCCGCAACGACTGGGCCGTCCAGCGCGGTTTCGCCGGCTCCGTGGGCTGGGTCGCGACGTACGTCGCACTCGCACTGGCCTGGCTCGCAGTGGCGCTCTGGATGCGCGCGCGCGGACGCGGGCGTCAGCCCGAAACACCCTGGCTCAAGACCTGGTTCGCCGTCCTCGCCACCGAGTTCGCGGCCGGCGTGCTGACGATCGGCGCGGCGCTCTACGCGCAGTGGACCGCGACCAGCCTCGGACCGGTCGCGCTCCGGCTGGCCGACGTGTGCTCGCCCTGGTGGGCCTGCGTCGCGGCGCTAATCGTCGTGGGGCGGGCGGAGCGCAACGCGGTCGCGCTGCGTGCGGCCCTCGGGTACGGCGCCGTGCTCGCGCTCATGCTGCTGGTGCCGCTGCCCGGCCCGAACATCGTCAAGGCCCTGGTTCTCGCCGCCACGGCGGCCGTCCCCGCACTGCTCGTGACCCGGTCGCCGGACGCTCCGCTGTTCAGGCTCCGGTGGCCGCGGCGGTTCCGCTCGGGCGCTGCCGCAGCCGGTTGAAGAGGTTGGCGGTCGCCCGCTGGATCCTGGCGTCGACGTAACCGTGGTGGCTCAGGGCCAGCGGCCAGTTGAACGTACCGGCGGCGAACACCATGGCGCCGCCGGCCGTCTCGTACAGGCTGGTGCGCTGGAGCCGCGGCCAGTCGCTGCCGCCGACCGCCATGAAGTGCGACGCGGACAGCAGCGTGTGGCTGACGGCGTCCGGCTTGGGCGATCCGGGGTCCCAGCCGTCCGCCTCGCCGCCGACGACCCTCGGGATCGCGTCGCCCTCGCGCACCCCGGTCCCGGCCCACAGCCAGTGGTCGGCGCTGCTGACGATGAGCGGCATCTCGGCCTTCGGGATGCCGTTGTACTGCACGCCGATCAGGCTCTGCTCCGCTCGCGCGTTGTGCGCCGCGACGGTGCGCCACAGCCGGGTCGGCCCGCTGGCGTCCTGCTCGGGGTCCGGGTCGCTCTTGTAACAGACCATCAGCGGTTGCAGTCCCCGGCCGCGCGGGTCGGGCTCGAACCGTACGTGCCAGTAGACGTTGTTCGCGCCCATGAAGGCGACGTGTGTCCCGCGTCCGACGGCTGCCGAGACGGTGTCACGCATCGTCTGCGACCAATACTCGTCGTGGCCGGAGAACACCAGCGCCGCGTACTGCGCGGGATCAACCCGGCCCTCGTGCAGATCGACACTGGTGGCATAAGCGACGTCATAGCCCGAGCGTTCGGCCCACTGTAGGAACGCGTAGTCCATGTCGGCACGCTGCGGCAGGCCCACGCTGGAGTACGGGCGCTCGAAGCTGACCTTCCGGGCACGGTTGCCGTAAGCGATCGGGGCGCCGTTCGCGTCGGCGTGCTGGGAACCGAGCTCGGCCAGGTTGCCGTCCGCCCCGTTCAGGCCGTAGCCGTAGTACAGGCTCTTTCCGGTCTTCCCGTCGAGCGGCCACTGGTTGTAGGCCTGGTAGGTCGAGAAGGGCAGCACCACGAGGAAGTCTGCCCGCCGCGCGTCGTCACGCACCGCGAACGGGGTAAAGCTGCGGTGTCCGCCGTCGGTGGTGAAGGCGGCGAGGTAGCTGCCTGAGACCCAGTCGCGCGGCACGTTCAGGCTCC
Organism: Actinocrinis sp.; assembly: GCF_035946395.1. NCBI lineage: Bacteria > Bacillati > Actinomycetota > Actinomycetes > Catenulisporales > Actinospicaceae > Actinocrinis > Actinocrinis sp. The sequence goes on along the minus strand of NZ_DASYZI010000100.1, from coordinate 33,550 downwards.
AGCCGACGTCCCATCCGCAGCTGATCGTCCCGGTGCCGGGGGCCGTCACCGGCTCGGACTGCTTCGCGCCGGGCAGCCTCGGGCTGTCGGCCAGGTGGCGGGCGCCCAGACCGGCGTAATCACCCATACGGAAGATCGAAACGGTGTACGGACGCGCCGGGTCCGTGGAGACGTGGAAGTCGATCGCCTCGCCGAGGTTCACACTCGTGGCGGAGGCGTAGCCCTTGATCTGGCGGCCGAGGTCGTCCGCCACGACGGTCGAGCCCGCGCCGATCTTCCAGTCCTTGCTACCGGGCCGCCGGTTCTCGGCCCGCACCGGATTGTCCGGCCCCTGCGCGCTCGCGCCGCCGCCCGGCGACGTCGCCGCTTCGACCGCGTACTGTGCGCCGGCCGCCAGCGCCCCCACACCGAGGACGGCGAGCGCGGCACGTCGTGAGATCTCTGCCACAGACTGCGACTCTAGCGCGCCGGCACCACCCGACAGGCGTGAAGACCGATGTTCTCGTCACAGGTCATCGACGGTGTCGTCACAAGACGTTCATGGCGCGTGAGCGCAACCAACCGGTATGGCTCGCGCGTATCATCAACGGCAGCTTGGCTCCGGCTTCGCGGGGATTGCGCCGGATCATCACAGGAGGAACAGTCTTCATGCCCAGCTCACGCATCGCCTTCAGGCATGAGGCGAATCCGGTCGAGGCGATCACGGAGCAGGCCGGCGCGTCGGACGACGGGGACGACGCGGACCCGCCCCTCAGCCCCGCCGGGCCCCTGTCGTTGCGCGAGGTACGCGTTCCGCACGCGGCCAAGCTGGTGCTCGGGCTCTGCGTCACCGCGTTCTGCGCCATCCTCTACGCCGCGCGCAACCTCGACTTCTACTTCGACGAGTGGTCCTTCATCGGCACGGCGGGGCACTGGCAGCTGCGCGACTACTTCGTGCCGCACAACGAGCACTGGTCCACCGTCCCGATGCTGATCTACAAAGCCCTGCTCGACACCGTCGGGCTGCGCAGTTACCTGCCGTACCTCGGAGTGCTCCTGCTGCTGCACGTGAGCATCGCGTTCCTGCTCTTCCTGATCATCCGCCGGCGCGGCGGCGATGTGCTGGCACTGTCGGCCGCTGCGGTCATGCTGTTCCTCGGCCGCGGCTACGAGAACCTGCTGTGGGCCTTCCAGATCGGCTTCCTCGGGTCGGTCGCCTTCGGCCTGCTGGCGATTTACCTGCTCGGCGGTGGCGGCGGCGAGGTGCCGGGCCGCCTGCGCGCGGTAGGCGGCTCCGCAGCGCTGCTGCTCGCCCTGATGTCCTCCGGCATCGGACTGTTCTTCTTCGCCGCGGCCGCGGTCGACCTGTTTCTCGACGGCCGCCGCCGCAGGCTGCTGTGGGTGCACATCGCGCCGGGTCTGGCCTACCTGTGGTGGTACTTCACGTTCGGCCAGGAAGCGGTCGCCCAAGACCACACGCACTTCGGCCTCAAGACGCTGGAAGGCCTGGTCGGGTACGCCCCCGTGGGCATCGGCTCGGCCGCGGCGGGGACCTTTGCGCTCTCCCCGCTCTGGGCCCCGGTCGCGCTCGCCGGGCTCACCGCGACGGCCGTGCTGCTCTGGTACCGCAAGCGACTGGACACCGGCCTGTCCATCGCCGCCGCCGTGGCGATTGTGCTCCAGTACACGCTCACCGGCCTCGTGCGAGCGCGGTACGGCGACAACCAGGCCATGGCGCCGCGGTACGCCTACATCGGCGCGGTGTTCGTGCTGATGATCCTGGCCGAGGCGCTGCGTGACGCGCGCTGGCGCGGCGTTCGGCGGGCATTCGTGCCGATCACCGCGGCGTGCATGGTCGCGGGCGGTGCCACGGTGCTGGTACAGCAGGCCGGGAGGTGGACCGACACGCTGACGACGCAGAAGTACGAGCTGGAGATCACCTGGCTGTTCCGCGACGCGCCGAGCCTGGACCGCACAGTCGTGCTCGATCGCAGGCTGCTGCCGGTCGTCGACCCGTCGCTCTACATCGCGACGCGCCTGCGTTACGGCACCCACCTGCCGGAGCTGACCGTGGCACAGCTGGCCGGGATCAAGCCGCTCATCGTCAACAGCGAGATGCGCACTCTATTGCCGCTGCACGTGACATCCACGACGAGCAGCACGCCGCTGCCCGCGCAATGCCGGTCGGCTGTCCCGACCGGCAGTCACGTGGACCTGACTGTGCCGGACGGCTCGACGGCCTCAGTGCAGACGCTCGGCGCACACGCGGCCAGTCAGGTGAACCTCGCCGCGTGGTACCTGGGCAACAAGCCGGACGGCGGCTACCAGCAGTGGTGGAGTGTCACGAGCGGCCACGACCTGACCATCGCGTTCCCCGACTCGGGCCAGCACCTGAGCTGGCACTTCAGGCTCACCGACGCCAGCGGCGGCACCGTGGCCGTCTGCGTCGGCGCGCACTGACGGGACGTAAGAAAGCAAGAAAGACGAGGGCGCCGCCCGGTCATCGCGACCGAACGGCGCCCTCACTCATTTCGGCCAGTTCGTCAGCACTCGCCGGATCATGAGTTGCACTGCCCTGATCTACACTGCCGTGATCCGCGCTGCGGTCACGGGTACGAAACCACGTCGGCCGGCCCACCGGTGGCCGAGTCGGCCGCCGGTCCGGTGCCGTTGATCACCGAGTCGATGCCGCCGGCCCCGGTGAGGAACACGGTCAGGATGTCGTGGAACTGGACTCCCGGCGTGTCAGGGGCCTGGAACGCCATGGAGTTGTGGATGTCGACGCCCTGGTTGAAGAAGGTGTAGCTGCCCAGGCCGTAGCCCTGGAAGCTGGTCACCCACGGCGCGACGTAGAAGGCCGGGTAGCCCTTCTGCGTCGGGCTGTCCATCCAGGCGTCCTGGCTCGGCACCTCGTACGGGTTCTCGTTCTGGAAGAACAGGACGTCGCCGCCCTGGCCGTTCCACACCGTCTCGGTCTTCTGGAAGTGCTCGACCGCGAGGCCGTAGGTGGTGACGTCGTCGCCGTTGACGACGAGGCCGGTGTCGCCCTGGTCGCCGCTCCAGACGCCGGCGCCCGCGCCGTGGTCCGCGCGCCAGATCCACACGTCGTCGAGGACCGAGTCGTCGCTGTTGTCGACGAACGCGGTGTCCGCGCTGCCCGCGGTGGCGCCGCCGACGCGGAAGAACACGTCGTGGACGGTGGCCGGGTGGTCGGCGTCACTGCGCGGCGAGCCGGGCACGCCGAGCTTGAGCAGGACCGGCGACCTGACCGGTCCGGCGTCGAAGATCAGGCCGGAGATGTCGGTCGAGCCGACCTGACCGGTCAGGTCCATCGTCACGTTGCCGTTGGTCGGCACCAGGGTCGGGAAGCCAAGGCCGATGATCTCGGTGTTCGGGTGGACCACGTGGATGGTCTGCGGGATCTGGTACACACCCGGGGTGAACAGCAGATTGTCGCCGAGCGCGAGCGCGAGGTTGATCTGCTGGACCGTGCTGTCCTGGTTGACGACGTAGAACGAGTCGAGCGACAGCGAAGTGCCGGGCGTGCTGCCCGCGCCCCAGGTCGTACCGCTGGAGTTGTGCTGGGCCGACGGCACGAACACCTGGTAGTTACCCGAGGAGTCGAGGTACAGGTACGGCGCTTCCTGAGTCACCGGGCAGGTGGCCAGCGTGGTGTAGGGCGCCGGGCCGCCGCTGTGGCCGGAGCTCGCGCCGAAGCTCTGCGCGGGGGCGCCGTTGTCGCCGCAGAACACCTGGTTCCAGACGCCGTTGGTCCAGCCGTCCAGGTCGCTGTTGCGGGTGATGTACTGCTGCTGCGAGCCGTTGATGATCGTGCTGCCGGTGAACTTCGAGTCGGCGATGAAGCCGCCGCTGGCGTAGTCCGGCGAGCCGTCGCAGTAGTCCATCAGGCTCACCAGGCCGTTGACGATCACCCGGCGCAGCGGGGCGGCCTGTGAAGCGGCCCAGAACTCGGTGTTGCCCTTGCAGCCGGACTGGCCGGCCACGTTGATGGTCAGGTTGGTGACCTCGCGCCAGAAGTTGTCGGTGGCGTTGCAGTTGGTCTGCACGCCGCCGAAGCACTGGTTGTAGACGTCCAGCGAGCCGTTGATCACGGTCTGGTCCGGAGTCTGCCCGAGGCCGGCCACGGTGGTGTAGTAGCCGACCTGGAAGATCAGCGGGTCGGCCTTGGAGCCGTATACGCCGGGCTTGAACAGCAGCTCGTAGCGCTCGGTGCCGAACTGGTTCGACACCTGCTGGTCGGCGATCGTGTTCAGGGTGCTCTGGATCGAGGCCTGAGGCATGCCCGGGTCGAACACGATCACGTTCGGGCCGAGGTCGCCGCCGGTCTGCGGCAGCCCGTTGCCCTGGCCTCCTGCGGCGGCGGTCGCGCTCAACGCGGGGCCGGCGACGAGGCCGAGCGCCGCGACCGCGACTGCCATGGCGCGCCATCGTGGTCTGGTCATGTACCGCCTTGCCTTTCTCTGGGAGACGCGCGCCGGGACTCGGGGGCCTTGGGGTCCGTAAACGATTCCGGTGGCGGGCGTCTCGACTCTGGGGCGCGAACGGGGAGGATGACTGGAGTGTTTGGAGAGCGCTCTCCAGATGCGAAAGTGAACTCTTGCGTTACAGCCGTGTCAAGAGCGCCTGCGATCACGCTCGCGCGCAAGCCTGATCGGGCCGTGCGCCGGACGGAATCGGCCGGGGCCGAGCCTGCACCGCACAAGAATCCCCAACCAGGTCCGAAGAGCCGTCACCGCCCCCGCCCCTCTTCGAACTCGACCATGACCGGCGGCCCAGGTCCGGCCGACGCACACCGGCGGACGAGCCCACAGCCGCACACAAGGCCACGATCAAGCCCGAAGAGCCGTCATCACGCCTCCTCAGTCTTCGAACTCAACCGTGGCCAGCGGCCCACGGTCGGCCGACGCACAGCAGCGGACGAGCCCACAACCACCCACCAGGGCACGATCAAAGCCCGACGAGCCGTCATCACCCGGCGGCGGCCTGTTGTTCATCCCGCCGACTGTTGTTCATCCCGCCGATGTCCGTACTTCGCAGCCCGGCCCGGTCCGGTTCCATGGCGGGACAGAGTCTTTCCGCAAAAGCCAAGGCAATGGGCTGAGAGCGCGGGGGACAGCACGGGCGATGGCGCATTTCAGACGGTTCAGAAATCCTTTGGTCGTATTGGCGACCTGTGTCGCGCTCGCCGGCACGGCCGTGTCCTCCGCATCGGCGGTCGCCGCGGTGCCGATATCGGGGGCCGGCTCGACCTCGGCCGAGAACGCGATCATCACCTGGTCGGCGAATGCGGCGAGCCTGGGCCTCCGGGTGAGCTATGCCGGCACGGGCTCGTCCGACGGCCGCAACCAGTTCAAGAACGGGACCGTCGACTTCGCCGTCTCCGATCTGCCCTATGGCCTGACCGACAACGGCGTCACCGACACGCCGCCCTCACGGCCGTTCAGCTACCTGCCGATCGTCGCCGGACCCGTCGCGTTCGCATACCACCTGACGGTCAATGGGCAACGGCTGACGGGTCTGCGGCTCTCCGGCACCACACTCGCCAAGATCTTCACCCAGGCCGTCACGGTATGGAACGATCCCGCGATCCAGGCGGACAACCCGGGCCTCACGCTGCCCGCCACGGCGATCACCCCGGTCGTGCGCGCCGACGGCTCGGCCACCACCGAGACCTTCACCCACTGGATGGCGACTGAGCAGCCGTCGCTGTGGAACGCCTACTGCGCCGCCGCCGGGCGCGCGACGCCGTGCGCAGCGACGTCCTTCTACCCGGGCGTGCCAGGTACGAACATGATCAGCGTGGCGCTCTCAAGCGGCGTGGCCGGGTACGTGGCGCAGCCCCAGAATGAGGGCTCGATCACGTACGTCGAGTCGACCTACGCGCAGGCTGCGGCCCTGCCGGTGGCGAAGGTCCTCAACGCAGCCGGCTACTACACCGCGCCCAGCGCCGGCGCGGTCAGCGTGTCCCTGCTCACCGCGCAGCTCGACAGCAGCCTGACTGCCAACCTCGACGGCGCGTTCACCGACACCGATCCGCGCGCCTACCCGCTGCCGCAAGTCAGCTATCTGATCGTGCCCACGAGCACCGCCGCCCCGTTCACGGTCGACAAAGGCGCCACACTCGGCGCGTTCGCCTCATATGCGCTGTGCGGCGGTGCGAACGAAGCACAACTCCTGGGCTACACGCCCCTGCCGCAGAACATCGTCCAGGCCGATCTGAACGCGATCCCGCGCATCCCCGGCGCCGGCGCTCCAACCGTCGGCGCCGCGACGTGCGCCGCGCTCGCCACGACCCTGATCGCCAACACCCCGCAGCCGCAGCCCTGCGACCAACTCGGCGCAGTGGTCTGCGGAAGCAGCCAGCTGCCGACGGAATCGATCGACACCACGCTGCCGCCCGGATCCCTGGTCATCTCGGTCGACGCGAACCCGCAGGTAGTGCTGCCGAGCCCGGTGCTCGACCCCTCGGGCGCCCTTTTGCGCACCTCGGGAAGCCTCAGCCCACTGACGGTCACCGACAACCGCGCGGGCGACCCCGGCTGGAGCGTCAGCGCCCAGGCCGGCGACTTCAGCGACGGCATGGGGCACAGCATCGCCGGGCTGAACCTGGGTTGGACGCCGTCGGTGATCGACGCCACCGCGGCGCAGACCGTCACGGTGGGCTCCCCCGTGGCGCCCGGCAACGGCGGCGGCCTGAGCACCGCGCGCACCTGGGCGACCGCGACCGGGCTCGGCACCACGCACCTCGGCGCCGACGTACAACTCGACGTCCCCACCTCGACGCTCGCGGGGACGTACACCGCGACGCTGACTGTGACCGCCATCTAGCCCACTGTTATCTAAGCCACTGATATCTAAGCCACTGTGTTACCCAGGGAGCCATCGCCCATATGGGCGCTCCCCAGATGGCCTTCCCACCGTGCGAGTACGACGCCGCACGGTCAGTCTCGATCTGTCATCGCTCATCCCGGGCGGACGATCAGAAGGGACACTGGCATGGCCGGAAAGTTCGAGCTCTACACCGACGCGGCGGGCAAGTACCGCTTCCGCCTCAAGGCCGGCAACGGCGAGATCATCGCGGTCGGCGAAGCGTACACCTCGAAGATGGCGGCGATGAACGGGATCGACTCGATCAAGCGCCAGGCCGCCGAGGCGTCGGTGCACGACATGACCTCCGAGACTCCGGCCAAGCCGGCGCAGCAGAAGCCGGGGGCGCACAAGCCGGCCAAGCCGGCCAAGCAGCCCGCGTCGTCGATGTCGTCTCACTGACGCGCTGACGCCGCCTGGGCGGGCTCAGCGCGGCACCGGGAGCCGGACAAAACGCTCACGAGGCGTGTCCGGCTCCCAGGCGTGTCGCCGGAGAATCACCCGAACCGGCCGTGCACGTAATCCGCGGTGCGCGCGTCGTGCGGGTCCCCGAAGATCTGCTCGGTCGGCCCCGCCTCGACGATGTGGCCCGGCGATCCCTCGCTCGCCAGGAAGAAGGCGCAGCTTCGGGAGACCCGGGCCGCCTGCTGCATGTTGTGCGTCACGATGACGATGGTGACCTGCCCCGCGAGTTCGGCGATCGTGTCCTCGATCCGCCGGGTGGAGGTGGGGTCGAGCGCGGAGCAGGGTTCGTCCATCAGCAGCACGTCGGGATTCACCGCCAGCGAGCGGGCGATGCAGAGCCGCTGCTGCTGCCCTCCGGACAGGGCGCCGCCAGGAGAGCGCAGACGGTTGTGCACCTCGTTCCACAGCCCCGCGCGGCGCAGGCTGTCCTCCACGACCGCGTCGCGGTCCGCGACCTTCATCCCGGAGAGCTTGAGCCCGCTGGCGACGTTGTCGTAGACGGTCATGGCCGGGAAGGGGTTCGGCTTCTGGAAGACCATCCCGATCCGTTTGCGCACCTCGGCCGGGCGCACCGAAGGGTCGTAGATGTCCTGATCCGCTAGCAGCACCTTTCCGGCCAGCGCCGCGCCGCGGATCATCTCGTGCATGCGGTTGAGAATCCGCAGATAGGTGGACTTCCCGCAGCCGGAGGGCCCGATCAGCGCCGTCACCTCGCCGAGGGGGAAGGCCAGCGAGACCCGCTCAAGCACCTTGTGATCGCCGAACCACGCGGAAACCCCCTCGGTGGCCAGGGCGGCGGACGGCGCGGGCAATGCCGCAAGGCTCTGCTCCGAGCTGACAGTGGCCTCGTTCGTCGTGCTCATCTCGTCACGTTCCCTCAGGTCGCGATCAGTTCAGGTTGGGGAGCAGCGCGGCCGTGTTCTCGTACACGGCCCAGGCCACCGCGATCACCGCCGGCGCCACGCACAGATAGGCGGCCCAGCGCGACCACGACTGCGCGGCGACCACCCCGCCCACCGCGAGCAGCAGCAGCGCTTGAGACCACAGCGCCAGCGGCAGCAGCGCGCCCGGATCGCCGGCCAGGTACTTCTCCTGCGGGGTGATCCGCGGCCAGCCGCCCGGATTCTGCTGCGGCGTGCCCGTCAGGTCCGCGGAAACCATGAGCGCGCCGTTGGAGAGCAGCCCGCTGTTGCCGGTCTCCAGAACCAGCCGGTTCGCGGTGGTGTCGGGCGCCGGTGAGCTCGCGGAGCCGAAGGAGGCGACCTTGTAGGTGGAGACGCCCTGTCCTGTCGTCACCGTGATGCGATCGCCCTGGTTCAGCCGCATGAGATGAGCGAACGGCGCGCCGAACGTGGCGGCCCGCCCGTAGATCACGCTGACGCCGGCCTGTCCCGGCAGCGCGGAGGCGCGCACGTGCCCGGGGCCGCGCATCATGTCGCCCGACGTGGTCCCCTCGACGACGACGAGCCCGGATATTCCCAGGCTGGGGATGTCCACCAGCGCGACGGGAGCGCCTTCGGGGATGTAGCGGACGGTGGTGCCGTCCGGATCCAAGGTCGGGCCGACCGGCGCGGTGGCCTGGCTCAGCTGCGCGGCGAACGTCTTGTACAAGACGCTCTGCTCACGCGCCTCGGCCACGCCGGACAGGCCGTAGAGGTACACGAAGAATCCGCAGACGAGCAGCGCGGCGAACGTCAGCGCCATGCCGACGCGGCGTGCGACGCCGTCCGCGGGCGCAGACGGCCTCGGGAGCTCGACAAGCCTCGGACGCGGGCCCGCCTGCACCCCGGCCGGGGATGGGAGCGTCTGGACCGCCACGGCTCAGCCCTGCTTCCGGCGGCGCTGTAGCCAGATGCCGATGGAGGAGGGTACGGCGATCGCGGCGAGCAGTTCGAGCACGGTCAGGATGGCGAGGATGATCTGCTGGTCGGAGCTGCCGGCGACCGCGACCGGTTCGGCGTAGACCGCCTGGGGGCCGCCGTTGTTGAACCCGCTCGTGAGGATCTGCCCGGTGTTGGGGTCGATGGTGCCGCCGCCGCTGCCCGCGCCGTTGCCCGCCGCCGACGACGAGGGGCCCGCCCCGGACGTGGGTCCGCCCGTGGTGCCGTTGCCGCCCGAACCGCCGGAACCACCGCCGGTCCCGGAACCGGAGCCGGTGTTCACCGCCTCGCCGTTTCGCACCGCGCAGTTGAGCGGGGCGGTGACCTTGTCGCACGGGCTCGGCATCGGCGCGTCGACGATCAGGTGATTGACGCCGTTGGAGTAGGTCGGGTTGTCGCAGCCGTTCAGCTGGTTCAGGTCCGGAGTCGGCACGTGGCCGGGCATGTGGTCCACCTGCGTGAACCCGCCGACCACCAGGTTCTTCGGCAGCGGCGAGTAACCCAGCACCCCGGCGCTCGACTGTGCGCCGCAGAGCACGTAGTTGAGCCAGGTGCCCAGCGTCACGCCCTTCTGGGTGTTCCAGTTGGGAGGCGGCTGGTTGTTACCGCCTCCGCCGACGTCCCGCGGGATGATCAGATAGCTGTAACTCGACAGCGGATAAGTACGTGGATCGGAGTACGCGTAGACGTTGTCGAGGTTCTGCATCAGGAAGTCGACATCGCTCGGGTTCTCGTCGATGATCGCCGCCTGGAGCGCGATCGCCACGTTCGACGGCGTGGGCAGCGTGTAGTAGCCCGCCGAGTTGAGCATCTTGACCGCGGGCAGGCTGTAGTTGAGCGCGTAGGCGTATTCGTCGTAACCGATCGAGCCCTCGCTGATCGGCGAGGCGAGGAACGTGGCGACCTGGTCCGAGCCGTCCTTCTGGATGGAGCCGCCGAACCCGGGGTAGAACTCGGTCGGCCCGCAGGGCGAGGGACCGCCGTGCGCCTGGCAGAATCCGTTCCACAGGGACGAGTACTGCTTCGAGAGCCAGCGGGTGAACATGTAGCTGGCGCCCGAGCCGTCCGACCGGGTGATCACCGTGATCGGCTGGCTGGGCAGCTGCACCCCGTAGTCGCGGGTGATCGCGGGGTCGCTCCAGTTGGTGATCGACCCGGTGAAGATCCTGGCCAGGGTCAGGCCGGACAGCCGCAGATTGCGGATCTTCTGTCCGCCGACGACCAGGTTGTAGACGAAGGTCGTGCCGCCCGCGACGATCGGGATGTACGAGAAGTTCCATCCCACGTTCTCGACGCCCGGGTTGAAGGGGTCGCCCTGTTTGAGGAACGCGATGTCCGAGCCGGCGAAGTCGTTCTGGTTCTCGATGTAGTGTTCCCGGCCCTGGGCGGAGCCGTCGCCGGTGTAGCTGATCTGGATGCCCTGCGTCACCATGTCCCGCGCCCACTGCGCGATCGCGGGCTCGGCCCAGGACGAACCGTCGCCTTGTAGAGGGACATACGAGACCGCGTGCGCGGGAGCGACAGGCACGGTCGCGACGGTTAACGCCGCCGCGAGCATTGCTGCGAAGCGGCGGATGCTACGCGGACGCATCGGAGGCCCTTTCGAGGGAGGTGGCGTACAAGTCGCGGGCGATCCGCCGACGCTGACGGCGAGTCAGTTCGCCGGGTGCTTTGCCGCCGACGGTGCGGGCGATGGTGAACAGCACCAAGACGACGATGATCAGCACCAGCGCGGCGCCGAAACCGCGGTCGATCATCGACTGCTGCGGGTAGTGGACCGCGTCGTAGATGAACAACGGCAGGCTGGTCTGCCAGTGGTGCAGCGGGTCGGTGTTCATGAAGGGGCTGACACCCGAGGTCAGCAGCACCGGAGCGGTCTCGCCGATCGCCCGCGCCATGCCGAGCACGACGGCCGTCGTCAGGCCCGAACGCGCGGTGGGCAGCACGACGGTCCACACCGTGCGCCACTGGCTCGCGCCGAGCGCGTACGACGCCTCGCGCAGGGCCTGCGGCACGAGGCGCAGCATCACCTCGGAGGAGCGCGCGACGAAGGGGATCATCATCACGGTCAGGGCGAGTCCCGCGGCCAGGCCGGAGCGCTCGAATCCGAGCGAGAGCACGAAGAGGGCGTAGATGAACAGCCCGGCGATGATCTCCGGCAGCGAGGTCATCGCCTCGACCAGCGACCGGACCGGGCGGGCCATCCGGCCGCCGACCTCGGCCAGGAACAGCGCGGCGAGGATGCCGAGCGGAACGGCGATGGCCGTCGCGATGCCCATCTGCATCAGCGATCCCACGATCGCCTGGAGCACGCCGCCCACGGTGAGCGGATCCCGCGCGCCGGCCTGCGCCATGGTCTGGGTGAAGAAGTTGAGGTGCCGCAGCGCGGGCTCGCCCCGGTAGATCGTGTAGCCGATCTGGTCGAGGATGATGCCGACGATCAGCAGCCCGGTGCTGTACATCACCGCGGCCACCACCCGGTCGACCACCGCCCGCCGGCCCCAGACGATCGCCGTCACCACGCCGTACACGCCGAGGAAGAACAGGTAGCCCAGCAGCCAGAAACCGAGCGCGCCGGTGAGCGGGAGTATGCGTTCGTACGCCACCCAGCAGAACCCGATCGCCGCGGCGGCCGAGCCCAGGAGCGCGAGCAGGCCGTCCGCGGTGAAGGTGCGCAGCCTGATCCGCTGCTCGGCCGCCGCGGCGGGCCGCTGCGGTGCCGCCGCGGCCGCGGGCGAGGGAGCCTCGCCGAGTTCTGCGGGAAGAACGTCGGTCATCGCAGCTTCGCCCCTTCAGTCGGCGGTCTGAAGGCCGGAGCGCGACCGGGTGACGATCACTCCGGCCGCGGCGTTGACGGCCAGGGTCACGACGAACAACACGAGGCCGGCCGCCATCAGCGCGGAGATCACCTGTGGGGTCGAATCCTGATAGCGCAGCGCGATCAGCGAGGCGATCGAGTACCCGCCGTGTTGGAGGACGTGCGTGTTGATGTAGAGGACCGGGGAGATGATCAGCGAGACCGCGATGGTCTCTCCCATCGCGCGGCCGAATCCCAGCATGATCGCGCCGATCATCCCGCCGCGCCCGTACGGCAGTACGACCGTGCGGATCATCCCCCACCGGCTGGAACCCAGCGCGTAGGCGGCCTCCCGCTCACCCTGCGGCGTCTGGGAGAACACCTCGCGGCTGATCGAGGTGACGATCGGGATGACCATCAGGGAGACCACGAGCCCGGCGAGGAAGGGCGAGGAGGTGAAGCTGCTCTGGACGTCGTTGTCGACCTTCAGCGGGACGCGGACGGCTCCGAGGTGGTCGGAGATCCACCGGCCGAGGCCGATGATTCTGGACTGGAGGAAGAACACGCCCCACAGCGCGTACACGATGCTGGGGATCGCCGCCATCAGGTCGACCAGCGCGATCAGCGCTCGTCGCAGCGGCACCGGGGCGTACTCCGCGATGAACAGCGCGGTGACCAGCGCGATCGGTACGGCGATCAGCAGGGCGATGACCGCGATGATGATCCCGTTGACCAGGATGGAGCCGATGCCGAAGTGTCTGGTGCCGGGCAGCCACTCGAAGGTGGTCAGGAAGTGCCAGCCCGCCAGGCGGAACGAACTCCATGACCGGGTCACCAGGAACAGCGCGATCAGTCCGGTGATGACGAACACCGCGATGCCGCCGCCGCGCAGCAACCCGCGGAAGACCCGGTCGGCGGCGGTCACCGGGGCGACGATGATGCGTGGCGTGTCCGGATCCGCGACCGCCGGCAGGACGGCGGTCAGCGGCTGCGTCGGTGTCGAATCAGCCATCGAGGCCGCCCTGCCCGCCGCCGGAACCGGGCTTCCCGCGGCGCCGCCGCGATCCCGGCAGATTCCCGTTCGCGATGGCCAGCGTCAGCGGCCCGCCGATCGCGAGCAGCCCGCCGAGCACCAGGGCCGCGATGAGCACGATGCGCGCCACGTCGCCGGAGTCGGAGCCCTTGGTGCCGAGGCCCACCGGCTGTTGCCCGTTCGCCTGGGCGCCGGCTGTCGGCGTGCTCTGAGCCGAGGGGCTCGCCGTGCCAGACACGCTGTGCCCGCCGAGCGAGCCACCGCCGACACCTGAGGACCCGAGAAGACCGCCACCGCCGCCGCCCGAACCGCCCGACGACTTCGGCGGGATCTGCCCCGAGACCGTCGTGTCCCCGGCCGCACTGGTGCACGACTGGCTCGACACCGCCTGGGCCGCGGCACGCGTCTGCGCCTTCTGCGCGTCGTCGAGCGCGAGATATCCGCCGAAGGGCGGCAACTGGCCGAGGTCCGTGCCGTACAGCTGCGCGGTCGTGGCGACGTTCGTCAGGAAGCCGGAGATCGCCTTGACCTTGCCCTGGGACAGCCCGCAGGTCGGCACCATCGCGTACTGGACCTCGGTGAGCGGATAAGCACCCGCGCTGGTGGCCGCGAAATCCTGATATTGGGTGATCTTGTCCGGGTTGGTCTTCATCGCGCCCACGGCCGCCGACATCGACTCGATGGTGGGCGCCTCGTAGTTGCCCGCGGGATTCAGCAGCTGCGCCGTCGGGAACCGGAACGCGGCCGCGGTGCCCTGGTCCATGATCGCGAACAGGGTGCGGGTCGGCAGGTTCTCCGGGCCGGCCTTCAGGTTGGTCAGCGGGCACGGCGGCGTCTGGCCGACCACGGCGCAGTTGGCGGCGAAGCTGAGCGCCGAACTGGTCCAGTTCGCCAGGTGCGCGGCCACGTTGTCCAGGCCGGTCACCGGGTTCCACGCGTTCTGCATCGCGATGCTGTACTGGCCCTGACTCGGGTTGGCGACGTTGAACCCGGGGTCGAAGATCTCGAACTGGCTGATCGGGTAGCTCTGCCCGGTTTTGAAGTACGTGTTGACGTGCATGTGGCTGTACGGGTCGGGCTGGCCTTCCAGGAATGCCCTCGCCGCGGGGTCCGACACGATCCAGCGAGTCAGCTCGTATGTCAGGTCGCTGTTGCCCGCGATCACGATCGGGTAGAAGTCGCCGCCGACGCGCGCCTGCTCCTCGTCGAAGTCGGCCGTCGTGTACTGCGGGTTGAGCGCCAGGAACTCGGGGTCGGCGAAGATGTCCGTCGGATTCCCGACCACGCCGAGATCGCAGAACTCTGTCTGGATGGTCTGGCCGGCGCCGCACTGCTGGGTGAACTGGAGGCTGTAGGACTCGGTGAGCAGCTTCGCCAGCAGGCGTGCGTTCAGCTTCAGGTCCGTGATCGGTTCCAGGGACTTCTGGTCGTCTATGTAATACGCGACCGCGATCCCGGTCGTGGCGATCGGCGCGTAGGTGAACTTGCGCGACGAGGCCGCGCTCTGATCGCTCGGCGGCGGATCGGTGACCAGCGCGACGTCGGTGCGCGCGGTCAGCGCGGCGTTGCCGGACAGGAAGTCGGAACGGGCCTGATACTCGTTCGCGGCCGAGTTGTAGTCGAACGAGATCCGGTTCTGCGCGTCGAGGCACCAGGCCGGACGCCACTGGTTCATCGCCCGTTCCAGCGCGGGAGCGCCTTCGGAGACGAACTGGTAGGCGCGCGCCGGGCAGTACTGGGTGGGCGTCTTGGCGAACGAGATCGGTATGACGATCCGGTCGTTCCACGCGCAGATGTCGAACTCGCCGAGCGGGCTGTTGCCGGCGTATCCGGCCTCGATGTTCACGAGGTCGTTGGTGTGGTCGTCGCACGAGGTCGGCGCGTTCGGCGGAAGCGTGGAGGACGGCTCGTTCGGCACTCCGCCCCAGTTGGGCACCACGACGATGGAGCACGCGTGCTTGTCGGTACACCCGAGCAGGTTGTTCTCCACCGCGGTCTGGATCTGGATGTCGGCGTATCCGGTGCCGCAGACGGTGTCGCTCGGCACGCTCGTGCAGTCGCCGAACTCGGTCGAGTTGCCCCCGCGGGTGAACCCCTCGACCGCGTTCGGCTTCACCCCGCTCTGGCTGATGCCCTGGTTGGTGAACTGGCTGTTGCAGTCGGACAGGCTCGCCGGGGTCGCACTGGCGCACTCGTAGACGCTCACCGCGTACTGCGACTGGGACTGGCCGCCGTTGTACTGGTTCGGCCACTGGGGCCAGTTGCCGTTCTGCGTCGAGGTCGGGGTGAAGTTGGACCAGGAGACGTGGACCATCTGGTTGGTCAGGTTCGAGGTCTGATCAACCGTGACGGTCGGCGTCAGGCCGGTCTGGCCGCCGAGGTTGTTGATGTTCCCGTTCACGTCGGCGCCGCCGGTACCGCCGTCGATCCACCAGTCCCAGGCGGTCTCGCCGCCGAAGGTGCCCGAGCACGTCTGACCTGAGCCGGTCGGCGCGCACGACGTGTTGCCGACGCCCACCGACGAACTCGCCGCCGCGCGGGAGACCGGACTGGCAACCCCGAATGCGGGGCCTGAGGCGGTGACCGCACCGGCCACCACGAGTACAGCCGTGAACACCTGCAAACGGTGACCGAGAGGTGCCGCGCCGCCGATCCGCGGACTGCGTCCGCGCCGCAATCCCATGACCAAACCTCTCCTAGCGCTGGTTTTCCCGACCACATGTTTCCAGCCACGCATTTTCAACCATGTGTTTCCGACCACGCGTTTCCAACCACAGTGCACGCCGGGACGCTGTCAGATTCGACGCGTGCGTCCGGCCTGCCCCGGACCTTCCTGAACGTGTATCAGAGCCTTGCTCAGAGCCTTGCCCACCCAGGTGGACCGCCAGCCCAATTCAAGTGAACTGTAAGTAAATAACTCACATCGCTAGTTTACATGTCAATAAATTACAAAGCGCATTAACATCACCATCTTTCACGGAAATCGCGGACCGACATGCACCACCTGTGCACCGTCCGCGGCGGCTGCCCGCACCGCAGCGCGGGCAGCCCTGCGTCACGGCGTCAGGCGACGGTCCACGTCGCGGCGAAGCTGCCGACCGACTGGCCCGCGGTGAAGACCGAAGTGTGCAGCGCACTGTCCAGCAGCGCTGCGCCGGCCGCGTCGATCTGAGTGCTGGTCGCGCCGAAGTTCTGAGTCGAACCGCTGATGGAGGCGCTCAGCGCGCCGCCCAGGTCGACCAGCGGCGTCTCGCCGCTCGTCGTGGTCTGGCCGTCGAACTGGGCGTCGGTCAGGTCGAACAGCAACCCGCCGAGGTTGACCGTCCGGCCGTTCAGGCTGAAGCCGAGGATCGAGCCGGCGTAGGAGATGGTGCCGGCGAAGTTCTGTAGGTTGGCGTCGCCGCCTGTCGCGGTGTAGACGATCGTGACCGAGCCGTTGCTGTTGTACGTCACCGAGGCAGCGTTCTGCGGCACCAGGATGACGCCGGCGTGCACCATCTGACTGATGAAGGAACTGGAGACGGTCAGCGTGACGCTGCCGCTCGCCACCGCCGCGTGTGCCGCACTCGCGCCGGCGCCCACCAGGGCGATGGCACCGAGGGCTGCCGTGGAAACCGCGGCGGCGCGCTTGACGAGTCCGCGCATGGAAATCTCCTCCTGCTGTCGGGAACTGATCCGCGGCGCGTGATTACGCACACCGCGTGAAAACGGCGGCGGCGCTGGACGCACCGGGGCCGGGCTCTGGGCACAGTCGGCCAGTAATGAGAACACTGCGATAACTTGCGGCGACGAGCCGCACGGCGAAGACCGGTCCCGGTCGACGCGGACCTGGACCCGGGCGCGGGCGCAGACCTGTTCCTGCTGCTCCACGCACAGTGCGGACCCTCTCTCATCACGGCTGGACCAGTCGGCATCACCGCCGACGCGAGCACCCTCTTGGCGCCAAGCGTCATCGATCTCTGACAAACGTTAGATCCAGGTGAAATATAGGGGGACGTTGCATGTAACATCGGACCACTTCGAACCACACCAGCAACGCTGGTCACGATCTCGCAGGTCAGCGGCCTAGCAACCGCCCATTCATCCAATACCTGACGAAGATTCAGACACTTTTCCGCGAGCCGCGAGTTCACATCAGCAGGCTGTCAGCGCCCGGCTGCACAGCAGTCGCATTTCGGCCACCGGAAGCTGATGACTCAGACTACGAACACGTATGGCGCGCCGCTCGATCTGCCCGATTGGCCTCGTTCTGCCAGAGTACGTGACGCCGGATAGATGATGAGCTGCCCGTTTTTGCACCGACTACTCACCAGTGATCATCAAGCGCATAAATCGTACCGCAGAGCTTCACAGAGAAATCACATTTATCAGAGATCGATGATATTTCGTACAGACTTCGCATAAGTACTCTGCGTACGTCGGCGTTACGCCGATCGGTTCGTCTGAGAAGTATGAGACGTGCCGGTAACGCACGGTTTCCGCAAACTAAAAGGAGCAGACTCGTGCGCTCAGTTCGCACTCTCGCACTGGCAGGGGCAGCGATCCTCGCCCTGTCGGTGAGCATGGGCCCGGCCATGGCCGACCCGCCGGCCAACACCACCGTCGCCACCACGGACGTCGTGACCGTCGGCTCGGACACCACCCAGTACGTCCACGACCAGCTCTCGCTCGACTGGAACGGCCAGACCCCGGCGCCGGCGAACAAGTACTACAGCTGGGACGCGGTCAACCCGACCACCGGTCTGCCCGGCGACAAGATCCAGACCAAGGGCACCTCGACCGCGGACCCCAACTGCAACATCACCCGCCCCAACGGCTCGGGCGCCGGCATCGCGCAGGTCGAGGCCAAGCTCAAGACGCACGACGGCAACTACTGCGTCGACGACGCCCGCGCCTCCCGCCAGCTGAAGGCCGCGGACGGCGCCGACCTGCTCGCGGTGGACGAGGCCAAGGACCTGATCACCGTCTCGGTGACCTCGGGCGGCGACGGCACGCAGTCCGGCATCGCGGTCAGCGACACCCCCGTCAACGAGCTCAAGGCCATTTACGACTGCAACGCCGCGGAGATCAACTCCGGCTTCTCCGGCAACGTGACCTGGGCGGAGATCGGCAGCACCGGTGCCGGCAAGAACAACCAGATCATCCCGGTGCTGCCGCAGGCCAACTCCGGCACCCGCGCGACCTTCCTCAGTGACATCGGCGTGACCTGGAGCACCCCGCCGTCCTGCGTGGTCAACGGCACCAACGGCAGCGGCGGCATCATCGAGGAGAACGAGGGCACCAACGCCGAGTTCGGCCCGGACACCTTGTTCCCCTACTCCGCCGGCGTCTACGTCTGCCAGACCATCACCAAGAAGTGCCCGGACATCCACGGCAGCCAGGTGCTTCTGAACATCGATGGCAAGGCCCCGATCGTGAACAACGTGATCAACGTCTCGGGCCTGAACGCCTTCCCGGCGAAGTACATCCGCGACCTGTACATCGTCTCCCTCAACGGCTTCAAGCAGACCCCGCAGACCTGCACCGACCCCTCGGACTACGGCTTCGTCAACACCTGCATCCCGAACTACCTCAAGGCCCACCTCGGAGGCGGCACTCCCGGCCCGAAGGCAGCGGTATGCGGCACGATGGCGGCGGCCGACTACGCCAGCTTCGGCTTCAAGATCTCGCCGACCTGCGGCGCCGTCATCAGCAACAGCAACTGACAACCGATCGCCCGGCGACCGGCAACACCGGTCGCGTCGCCTGACGTCGAGGACCCCACGTCTCGACGCCAGCCGCATGTGAGCAACGGCCGCGCGGGTCCTTCCTCGGTCACCGATCAGGGGTCCGCGCGGTCTTCGCATTCCGGCTCACGCGAACCCTCGTCAGATCCGTCCTCGATCTCAATAATCGAATACGTATGGCCGGAATGTGGGCGTCGCTTGCGCAATTTCACAGGACACTGTGATGCTGGTTCCGTGTCACGGGAGACCGAGGTCTGCATCTTCATCGAACTGCGCGCCGGGGAAGGGGACGTCACCCGGCAGGAACTGGTCGCGGATCGGCTGACCGTGGTCGCCGGCGACCTCGTGGCCTGGGACCGGGACGAGGTCGTCCTGCGCCGCCCGGTGTCCGATGTGCTCTCGATCGGGTTCGCTCCGGAGAAGAACCGCTACGTCGCCTCGATGCGGCACAAGCGCGGCCGGGCGAGCACCCGTTGGACGACCGCGGACGAGACCCGGATGACAGAACTCGACGAGGCCGGCGAGTCCGTCGAGGAGATCGCGCGGCTGCTGGAGCGGCAGGCGGGCGCGATCCGGGCGCGGCTGGCGAAACGACGCAGGACACAGACACGACACCCGGATGCCATCGAAGTGCACGATCAGATCGTCGGCGCCGACTGATCGGCGGCAACTGATCGATCCCTGATACACAGTTGCGTCCGCTCGACGCGACTTGTTCGGGAAATGCTTATGAAATCCCTTCGTCGGGCGGAATGACGAAGGAGAGTTTCGCTCCGTGTACCTGGCGCACCGAGTAACTCGACACGCGTCCTCGGTACTCGCTCACACGCATCCCCGGTGAGACGGTGGAGGGGAACCCGCTGCCGACGCCCGAGACCGGGGAGCACTCATGGGACTACACAAAGGCCACACCGGCGACCGGCGGCTGTCCGGGAACCCGCTGCTCACGGACGCCGATCCGCTGCTCGGCGCGATGGAGCTGCCACCGGCGCACCGGCTGCCGGACGGTCCGATGCCGCCGAGCATGGCGTACCGCCTCGTGCACGACGAGCTGATGCTCGACGGCAACGCTCGGCTGAACCTGGCCACCTTCGTCACCACCTGGATGGAGCCGCAGGCCACGGCGCTGATGGCGGAGTGCGCCGAGAAGAACATGATCGACAAGGACGAGTACCCGCAGACCGCGGAGCTTGAGCGCCGCTGCGTGGCGATGCTCGCCGACCTCTGGAACGCCCCGGACCCGCAGACCGCGGTCGGCTGCTCGACCACCGGATCGAGCGAGGCGTGCATGCTCGGCGGGCTCGCGCTCAAGCGCCGCTGGATGCGCGCCAACGCGGACCGGTACGCGGCCGGGGCGCGACCGAACCTGGTGATGGGCACCAATGTGCAGGTGTGCTGGGAGAAGTTCTGCAACTTCTGGGAGATCGAGGCGCGCCTGGTGCCGATGGAGGGCGAGCGTTTCCACCTCGACGGCGAGCACGCCGCGGCGATGTGCGACGAAAACACGATCGGTGTCGTGGCGGTGCTCGGCTCGACGATGGACGGCAGCTACGAACCGGTCCCGGAGATCTGCGCGGCCCTCGACGCGTTGTAGGAGCGCACCGGCCTCGACGTGCCAGTGCACGTGGACGGCGCGTCGGGCGGCATGGTCGCCCCCTTCCTCGATCCGGAGCTTGAGTGGGACTTCCGCCAGCCGCGCGTCGCGTCGATCAACACCTCGGGACACAAGTACGGCCTCGTCTACCCGGGAGTCGGCTGGGCGCTGTGGCGCGACCGCGAGTCACTGCCCGAGGAGCTCGTCTTCAAGGTCAACTACCTCGGCGGCGACATGCCGACCTTCGCGCTGAACTTCTCCCGCCCCGGCGCCGAGGTCGTCGCGCAGTACTACACCTTCCTGCGGCTGGGCCGCGACGGGTACCGCACCGTGCAGCAGGCCTCCCGGGACGTCGCCCGGCACCTGGCCCGAGGGGTCGCCGGGACCGGCGCGTTCCGGCTGCTCACCCAGGGCGACGAACTGCCGGTGTTCGCGTTCACCACCGGGCCCGAGGTGAAGTCCTTCGACGTGTTCGACGTCTCCCGCCGGCTGCGCGAACGCGGCTGGCAGGTCCCGGCGTACACCTTCCCCGCCGACCGGGAGGATCTCGCGGTCCTGCGGATCGTCTGCCGCAACGGCTTCTCGATGGACCTCGCGGACCTGCTGCTCGCCGACCTGAACCGGCTGCTGCCGGAACTGCGCCGCCAACCGGGCCCGATGAGCGAGCACGGGGTGGAGAACCGCACGGCCTTCCATCACTGACACGGCGTGTGAATGCTCTTCGAGGGCGTGTGAATGCGTTCTCACACCAATCTAACGGCCGGTCGACGGAGCTCAGGCCCGCGTGGAGCGGGCCGTATACGTCTCGTAGAAATTGGTCATTCGATCTTGTCGCCGAACACTGGTGTCAACGACATTTCACGCCGTGGACACACTCACGGGGACCGAGCCCAACCGGGCTCTCACGCTCACTCGCAACGCACTCTCCAGCACTCCCAGAAGGCTGACGCTCGTCGGCACGGCGATCACGGCGCTCGTCGTCGCCTTCACCGTCGTGCTGGCGGACGGAGCGTCGGCCTCGCGCGGGGCGTTGTCGGCGCTGTCCGTGCGCACGGCCGAGATGAGCGCGCTCAACGACCTCTACTTCAGGCTCAACGACATGGACGCGCAGGCCGCCAACGCCCTGCTGGTCGGCTTCCAGCCGATGATCCAGGTGTCCGGGGCGGACGACGCGCAGGCCTCTGACACGACGTACGAGTCGGACCGCGCGGCGGTCTCGGCGGACCTGCAACGCATCGCGCTGAACCCGGCCCTCGCCGATCAGTACACGAAACTGCTCACCGCGATCGGCGGCTACGAGGAACTGGTCGCGCAGGCGCTGTACCTCGACGAGAACGGCGGGCCCCAAGCGCCGGCCGCGCCGCCCGCCACCGCGCTCTACATCTACACCGAGGCCAGCGGCAGGATGCACAGCGACGTCCTGCCGATCGCCCAGGACATCACCGCCCGCGACAGCGCCGACGTCGACGGCATGTACTCCGGCGACCGCGGCGGCATCCAGGGCATGACGATCACGGTGATCGTGTTCGCGCTGCTGCTGGCGGCCGCGCTGGCCGCGGGACACCGGTACCTCGGCCGCCGCTTCCGCAGGATCCTGACTCCGGCGCTCGCGGGCGCCGCCGTCCTCGTCCTCACCGTCGGCGGGCTCGGCGCCTCGCTGCTGCTGAACGAGGCGTCGCGGCTCAAGACCGCCAAGGCCGACGCCTTCGACTCGATCAATGCACTGACGAAGGCGCGCGCCGTCTCCTACGACGCGAACGCCGACGAAAGCCGCTGGCTGCTGGAGCGCACCCCCACGCTGCAACAGAGCTTCTTCGCCAAGGTCGCCCAAGTCGCCGCCGTGCCCGATGTGAACGCCGACGCCGCCGCGCACAATCCCGCCCTGTACTACAGCGGACTGAGCGGGGCCGCGCAGGCACTGTCGCTGGACGCCGCTGGAAACCGGGTCTCGAACGTGCGCATGGGCGGGCTGTTGGGCGCGGAGCTGAACAACATCACCTTCCCGGGCGAAGCTCAGGCCGCGTACACCGCGACGAAAGACTTCGAGGCCTACCTCAGGGACGACGCGACGATCCGCTCCGACGTCGCGAACAACGACTACACCGACGCGGTCAAGGTCGACGTCGGCACGACGCAGGGGCTGTCGAACTACACGTTCAACCAGTACGACGCGGCACTCCAGAACACCATCGTGGTCAATCAGAACGCCTTCCAAGGCGCGATCGACGACGGACTCAATGAGCTGTCGCCCTGGTCGTGGCTGCCTTACGCGACAGCCGTGCTGGCCCTGGCGTTGACCATCGTGGCGCTCTACCCGAGGCTGCGCGAGTACCGTTGACGCCGAATCCCGCGCTGCAACTCCACGGTCAGCTCGCTGGGTGGCACCAGGATCACCGAGCAGCGCGCGTGCCTGACGCAATAACGCGTCGGCGAATCCTGAAATGCACGGCGCAGCACTCCACCACGCCGCTGGCCGAGAACGAGTATGTCGTTTTCCCGCTCGGCGATGGCGACCAGGACGCGCCCGACCGCGCCGCGGACCACCAGCGGCCGGGCGGGCACGTCCGCCGGAAGACCGCCCAGACCCTCGTCGAACGCCGTCAGCAGCCGCTGATCCGCTTCCGCCGCCCACTCGTCGGCCAAGCCGACCGGCACGCGATGGCCAGACGGCAGTTGCCAGGCGATGACCGGCACGAGCGCCGCCCCGAACATACGGGCATGCCCGACGGCGAAGCGCAGTGCTTGCAGGCTGCCGGGCGTGCCATGCACACCGACGATAACTCGTCCGATGACGTGCGACACGCTGCGCACCCCTTTCGAATTCCAGGGGAGCCGAAATACAGGCTGCGCGACAGCTCATCACACGAAACGCCGGACCGGCAGTTTCCGGCGGCTTTTCTGACACCGATTCAACGCCGTCATGGGGGTGCGATCGCAAGGCGGAGAGTCGGTCCAGGCTGATTGTCAGGAGGGGATCCGACAACGTGGCGAGCGTGCGCGGCAGGCGTCGCGACCCCGGCCCCGCATCTCAAACACCCTCTGGCGGAAGTCAACCGCGCTTGCTGCTCGGTCCGGCCGTAGAGTCCGCGGCAGCGTGCGCGGCGAGTACCTCCCGGTAGCGGCGCTCGACGTCAGCGCGGTCGTGCGGTTCCGGTACCGTCTCCTCGCACAGCCGATGGATCATCTCGGCCTGACGCAGCAGCACCGCACGCCGGTCCGGATGCCGCGCCGCGTGGGTGATCTGCACCAGCCCGGCCAGCTGACGGATCATCACCGCGGGCATCGCGGCGGAGGCCTGCCGGATCTTCTCGTACGCGCGGTCGACCAGCCGGTCGTAGGACACTGGCACGGTGATCAGCCGCACCAGGCCGTCCGCGTCCCGGCACACCGGATCGGGATCCCAGTCGGCCGCGATCCGGCACAGGCTCTCACTGAGCCAGTCGACGCAGGTCAGCGCGGTGAAGGTGTCATTGACCGCAGGAGACAGCGCCCTGATGGCGATCTCCACGAGCTGGTCCACCGCGAACGCCACGTCCTGAGTGAGCGTGCGGAACGGCCCGGTGATGTGCGAACGGCTCAGCCGGCGCTGCACCGCCGGGGCAGCCTTCGCCGGCCACACGGTGGCGAACCGGTCCCCGCGCACGAGGAAGTGGCCCGGCCGGTGGTGCAGCTGGATCACCGCGTCCTCCTCGACGGCGAGCCGGATCAGCACCGAGCGGCGGACGAACTGCAAGTAGCCGCTGGAGGGCACGACGACCGCTCCGCCCGCGTGGTTC
Organism: Actinocrinis sp.; assembly: GCF_035946395.1. Classification (NCBI taxonomy): domain Bacteria; kingdom Bacillati; phylum Actinomycetota; class Actinomycetes; order Catenulisporales; family Actinospicaceae; genus Actinocrinis; species Actinocrinis sp. The sequence goes on along the minus strand of NZ_DASYZI010000100.1, from coordinate 9,412 downwards.
AGCAGGCCCCGCAGCGTCGCCGTGTCCGGGCCGAGGCCGTGTTCGCGAAGGGGCGCGTCCCGCCCGGCCCGCCGCGCGCCGTCCGCCAACTCGGCGTCGATCGCCCGGTCGAGGTCCCGGGCGATGCCCGCGATGACCTGCGGCAGCTGGATCATCATCGCGATGTGGTGGATGAAGTAGATCAGGATCCCGACGTCCACCATGGTCAGGCCGAGCGTCACGGTGATGGAGATGTGCGGGACGAAGTCGCCGTGCGGGCCCGGCCCGATCGCCACCAGGTCGAGCATGGCGTAGAGGAAGGTGGCGACGAAGGTGCCCAGGGTCCACTGGGTGCCCCGGTCCCGGATGAAGTTGCGCAGCATCCGCGGCCCGAACTGGGTCGAGGTCAGGGTCAGCGCGACCAGGATCACCGAGAAGACCACGCCCACCACGGTGATCAGCGCGCCGCCCAGCGTGGTCAGGATCTGCCTGGCCGCGTCGGCGCTGCCGCTGATCACCCAGGACGGCAGGGTCCGCCGCTCGTCGTAGGCGCGCGCGTCCTGCGCCCGCGTGACCAGGAACAGCAGCGTCACCGCCACGACCTCGGCAGCGGGCACCAGCCACAGGTTGGTGCGCATGGCCTCACGCAGCCACTGCGCTTCGGGTTGGACTCGGCGGATCACGGCGGGCCTCGGCTGACTGGTTCGTAGGGACCTTGATCGTGCGGATCTCGATCGCCGACCAGACTTCCCGGCACACCGTGTACTCACGTTCCCTCTGACGCTCCGCTCACACGGGCCGTCAGCCAGGCGTGGAGATTCCGCCATCACCCGTTAGAGCCACGTATGTGAGCGAGGAAACGGCTTGTGACGGATGTTCTATATACGCGCGGCCCGTGTCCCGAGTCGCGCGTGTCCCGCACCGTATCCCTACTGAGGAGCCCGAGATGGCCGACGTGCTGATGGTCGCCCTGACGGTCGCCGTGTTCGCAGTGCTCGCCCTCGTCGTCAAGGGGGTCGAGCGCCTTGAGCGCTGAGAACATCATCGGCCTGGTCGTTTCCGTCCTGCTGACCGTGTATCTGGTGGTCGCACTGGTGAAGCCGGAGAAGTTCTGAAATGAGCGTCGCTACGGCCGGTTGGCTGCAAGCCGGCCTCCTCGTCCTCGCCCTGGCGGTCTCGTACCGCCCCTTGGGCGACTACATGGCGCACATCCTCACCTCGCCGAAGCACTGGCGCGCCGAGAAGTTCCTCTACCGGCTGATGGGTGTGGACGCCGACGCCGACCAGACCTGGCCGACGTACGTGCGCTCCGTGATGGCGATATCCGTCATCGGCGTGCTGCTGCTCTACGTGATCCTGCGCATCCAGGACCATCTGATGATGGCGCTGGGCATGCCGGCGATGCAGGCGAACCTCGCCTACAACACGGCGGCCTCGTTCGTGACCAACACCAACTGGCAGAACTACTCGGGCGAGAACACCCTCGGGTACACCGCCCAGTTCGCCGGGCTCGCGGTGCAGAACTTCGTCTCCGCCGCGGTCGGCATCTGCCTGGCGGCCACGCTCATCCGCGGCTTCGTGCGCAGGCAGACCGACCAGGTCGGCAACTTCTGGGTGGACCTGACCCGGCTGAACCTGCGGCTGCTGCTGCCGTTCGCCTTCCTGCTGGCGATCATCTTCGTCGCCTCGGGCCTGCCGCAGGAGCTGTCCGGCAGCCTGCACACGATCAACACGGTCACCGGCGGCCAGCAGACGCTCTACACCGGCGCCACCGGCTCGCAGGAGGCCATCAAGCTGCTGGGCACCAACGGCGGCGGAATCTACAACGCCAACTCGGCGCACCCTTTTGAGAACCCCAGCGGCTGGACCAACTGGCTCTCGATCTACACGCTGCTGGTGATCTCGTTCTCGCTGCCGCGCACCTTCGGCAGGATGGTCGGCTCGCACAGGCAGGGCTACGCGATCCTGTCCGTGATGGCGATCCTGTGGGCCGCGTCCGCCTCGATCATCACGTGGATGGAGGCACACAGCTGGGGTGGCGCGCTCGCGGTCGCCAAGGGCGCGATGGAGGGCAAGGAGGTGCGGTTCGGCATCCCGGGCTCGGGCCTGTTCAGCGCGTCCACCACGCTGACCTCGACCGGCGCGGTCAACAACATGCACGACTCGCTGACCCCGTTCGGCGGCGGCATGGCGCTGTTCGACATGATGATGGGCGAGGTCGCGCCCGGCGGCACCGGCTCGGGTCTCTACGGCATCCTCATCCTCGCCATCGTCACCGTGTTCGTCGCGGGCTTGATGGTCGGGCGCACACCGGAGTATCTGGGCAAGAAGATCCGCCCGGCCGAGATGAAGTACGCGGCGCTGTACATCCTGGCGACCCCGGCCGTCGCGCTGATCTTCACCGGCATCGCGATGGCGACGCCGACCGCGCGCAACTCGATCGCGAACCAGGGGCCGCACGGCCTGACCGAGGTGCTCTACGCGTTCACCTCGATGGCCAACAACAACGGCTCCGCGTTCGCCGGGCTCAACGGCAACACGCAGTTCTGGAACGTCGCCGGCGGCATCGCGATGCTGCTCGGCCGCTTCCTGCCGATGATCTTCGTGGCGGCGCTGGCCGGCTCCCTGGCCAAGCAGAGACACACCCCGGCCTCCGCCGGAACGCTGGAAACCCACAAGCCGCTCTTCGTCGGCCTGCTGCTGGGCGTGGTGCTGATCGTCGTCGGCCTGACCTACTTCCCGGCGCTCGCGCTGGGTCCGTTCGCTGAAGGACTGAAGTAATCGTGTCCGATCTCAAATCCACGGCGACGATAACGCCCGCCCAAGCGCCCGAGTCACCCGCGCCGCAGCAGGCCGCCGCACACCGCGTCGCCGGTGGCCTGCTCGACCCGAAGATGCTGTGGACGTCCCTGCCGGACGCCCTGAGGAAGCTGGATCCGCGCGTCCAGATGCGCAACCCGGTCATGTTCGTGGTCGAGGTCGGATCGGCGCTGACCACCTACTCGGCCGTCACGCACCCGTCGATCTTCGCCTGGACGATCACCGTCTGGCTGTGGCTGACCGTCGTCTTCGCCAACCTGGCCGAGGCGGTGGCCGAGGGCCGCGGCAAAGCCCAGGCCGAGACCCTGCACCGGACCAAGACGCACACCGTAGCCCGCCGCCTGGCCTCCTGGGAGCCCGGCCGCGCCGGTGAAGAGATCGAAGTCCCCGGCACCGAGCTCAGGCTCGGCGACCACGTCGTGGTCGAGGCCGGGCAGACCATCCCCGGCGACGGCGACGTCGTCGAGGGCGTGGCCTCTGTCGACGAGTCGGCCATCACCGGCGAATCGGCACCCGTCATCCGCGAGTCCGGCGGCGACCGCTCGTCGGTCACCGGCGGCACCAAGGTGCTCTCCGACCGGATCGTGGTGCGGATCACCGCCAAGCCCGGCGAGACCTTCATCGACCGGATGATCGCGCTGGTCGAGGGTGCCGCGCGGCAGAAGACGCCCAACGAGATCGCGCTGAACATCCTGCTGGCCTCGCTGACCATCGTCTTCCTGCTGGCGGTCGTCACGCTCCAGCCCCTCGCCTTCTACTCCGGCGCGCCGCAGTCCCTCGTCATCCTGGTCGCCCTGGTCGTCGCGCTGATCCCGACGACGATCGGCGCACTGCTCTCCGCGATCGGCATCGCGGGCATGGACCGCCTCGTCCAGCGCAACGTGCTGGCGATGTCGGGACGCGCCGTCGAAGCGGCCGGCGACGTCAATACCCTGCTGCTGGACAAGACCGGCACCATCACCCTCGGCAACCGCCAGGCCAGCGAGTTCGTGCCGGTCGCGGGCGTGGACGTCACCACACTCGCGGACGCCGCACAGCTCTCCTCGCTCGCGGACGAGACCCCCGAGGGCCGCTCGATCGTCGTGCTGGCCAAGCAGCAATTCGGCCTCCGCGGCCGAGAAGTGCACGGCGCGGACGGGGTTAATCCACACTGGATCGAGTTCACCGCCCAGACCCGCATGTCGGGCATCGATCTGCCTGCGGTCGACGGACACAGTGGGATCCAGATCCGCAAGGGCGCCGCGACCGCGGTGATGAAGTGGGTGCGCGATGCCGGCGGCCACCCCACCGACCAGGTGGGGCAGATCGTCGACGCGATTTCCGCCTCCGGCGGCACGCCGCTCGTGGTGGCCGAGGTCAAGGACGACACCGCCGCGGTCCTCGGCGTGATCCACCTCAAGGACATCGTCAAGGACGGCATCCGCGAGCGCTTCGCCGAACTGCGCAAGATGGGCATCAAGACCGTCATGATCACCGGTGACAACCCGCTGACCGCCAAGGCCATCGCGGACGAGGCCGGGGTGGACGACTTCCTGGCCGAGGCGACGCCCGAGGACAAGCTCGCCCTGATCAAGAAGGAGCAGGAGGGCGGCAAGCTGGTCGCGATGACCGGCGACGGCACCAACGACGCCCCCGCGCTCGCCCAGGCCGACGTCGGCGTCGCCATGAACACCGGCACCTCCGCCGCCAAAGAGGCCGGCAACATGGTGGACCTGGACTCCAACCCCACGAAGCTCATCGAGATCGTCGAGATCGGCAAACAACTGCTGATCACCCGCGGCGCCCTGACCACCTTCTCCATCGCCAACGACGTCGCGAAGTACTTCGCGATGCTGCCGGCGATGTTCGCCGCGGTCTTCCCGGGCCTGTCCAAGCTGAACGTCCTGCACCTGTACAGCCCGCAGTCCGCGATCACCTCGGCGATCGTGTTCAACGCGCTGATCATCATCGCGCTGATCCCGCTGGCGCTGCGCGGGGTGCGCTACACCCCGAGCTCCTCCAGCACGCTGCTGCGCCGCAACCTGTGGATCTACGGCTTCGGCGGCCTGATCATCCCGTTCGCGGGGATCAAGCTGCTGGACCTGTTCATCCAGTACCTCCCCGGAATGGGCCGCTGACATGAACCGTCTCCCCGGCGCCGTACTGCGCCATCTCGCCGCGCTGCGCGCACTGCTCGTGCTCACCGTGATCTGCGGCATCGCCTACCCCCTGCTGGTGACCGGCATCGCCCAGGCCGCGTTCAGGAACCAGGCCGACGGCTCGCTGATCACGAACGGCAAGGGGCAGGTCGTCGGCTCCAAGCTGCTGTGCCAGGAATTCGTGGACGCCAAGGGCGACCCGCTGGCGCAGTACTTCCAGCCGCGCCCCTCGAACGCGATCCCGAGCGGCGCAACTGTGTCTGATTCAAAGCGGGACGACTACGGCTGCGACCCGACCCAGTCCGGCGGCTCGAACCAGGGCCCGAACAGCACCACGCTGCTCGGCAACATCGACACCTACCGCAACAGCGTCTCCGCGTTCGACTCGGTCGGCGGCTACACGGTGACCCCGCAGCAGGTGGCCACCGACGCGGTCACCGCCTCAGCCTCGGGCCTGGACCCGGCGATCACCGTGCTGAACGCCCAGCAGCAGGAGCACCGGATCGCCGCCACCCGCGGCATCTCGGTGGACCAGGTCGACGCGCTGGTCAGGCGGAACACCGGCGGCCGCGACCTCGGGTTCCTCGGCGAGCCCGGCGTCAACGTCCTGGAGCTGAACCTCGCGCTGGACGAGCAGTACCCGTACACCAGGCCATGACTCAGGAGGCTGCGACGTGCGCGGCAAGCTGCGGATCTATCTGGGCTCCGCCCCGGGCGTCGGCAAGACGTACAAGATGCTCGAAGAGGGCCACCGCCGCCTCGACCGCGGCGCCGACGTGGTGATCGCGCTGGTCGAGACGCACGGCCGCAAGCGCACCGCGCAGATGGCGGAGGGACTGCCCGCGGTCCCTCCGCTCGGCCGCGTCTACCGCGACCGCGAGTTCAAGGAGATGGACCTCGACGCGGTCCTCGCGCGCAAGCCCCAGGTCGCCCTGGTCGACGAGTTCGCCCACACCAACGTCCCCGGCGGCACGCACGAGAAACGCTGGCAGGACATCCAGGAACTGCTCGACGCGGGCATCGAAGTCATCACCACCCTCAACATCCAACACCTGGAATCGCTCAACGACGTGGTTCAGCGAATCACCGGCGTCCCGCAACGCGAAACGGTCCCCGACGAGGTCGTACGCGCGGCCGACCAGATCGAGCTGGTCGACATGTCCCCCGAGGCGCTGCGCCGCCGCCTCGCACACGGCAACGTCTACGCCGCCGAGAAGGTGAACGCGGCCCTCGGCAACTACTTCCGGGTCGGCAACCTCACCGCACTGCGCGAACTCGCCCTGCTCTGGGTCGCCGACCGGGTCGACGAGGTCTTACAGCGCTACCGGGAAGACCATCACATCGGCACGGTCTGGGAAGCGCGCGAACGCGTCGTCGTCGCCCTGCCCGGCGACGAGACCGGGGAACTGCTCGTCCGCCGCGCCGCACGCATCTCGCAGCGCTCGATCAAGAACACCGGAGCCTCCGGCACGACCGGCACCGGAGCCGAACTGCTCGCCGTGCACATCGCCCGTTCCGACGGGCTGTCCGGCCCCACCAGCGCCACCGCGCTGGCCGCCCAACGCCACCTGGTCGAATCCCTCGGCGGCACCTACCACACCATCGTCGGCGACGACATCCCGCGCGCCCTGCTGGAATTCGCCCGCGCACAGAACGCGACCCAACTCGTGCTCGGCACTTCTCGCCGCAGCAGATTCAACCGGTTCCTCACCGGCCAGGGCATCGGCGAGACCACGATCCGGCTCTCCGGCGACATCGACGTGCACATGGTCACCCACGAGGTGCCCAAGGACGTACGCCACCGGATCGCCTGGCTGCCGCCCAATCCGCTGCGTGAGGCCGCCTGGGGCCAGGGGCGCCGGCGGGGTCTGCTCGCCGGGCTGCTGGTGCCGCCGCTGGTGACGCTGATGCTGACCAACGTGCGCGGCAGCCTGAACCTCACCAGCGAAGTGCTGATCTTCCTGGTCGCCACCGTGGCCATCGCCCGGCTCGGCGGGATCACCTCCGCCCTGGTCGCGGCCGTCACCGGTTCGATGCTGCTCAACTACTTCTTCATCCCGCCGCTCTACTCGATCACCATCGCCGAGGCCAACAACGTCATCGCCCTGGTCGCGTTCATCATCGTCGCGCTCACCGTCGCCTCCGTCGTCGACCTGGCCGTCAAGCAGACCCGCCGCGCCGCCAACGCCTCCGCCGAGGCGGAGACGCTCAACGCCTTCGCCATCTCGCTGCTGCGCGGCGACTCCGCGATCCCGGCCCTGCTGGAGCGCTTCCGCGAGACTTTCGGCATGGCCTCGGTCGCCCTGCTCCAGCGCGTCGCCACCGACAGCGGCGACGCCGGCATCCACCTGCCCGACGACAACGACGACCCGGCGCGCTGGACCATGGTCGCGTCCACCGGGGCCGAGCCGGCGCTGTGCCCCGGCCAGGCGGACACCGTCGTCGACGCCGGCCGCGACGCGATGATCGTATTGCGGGGCCGCACGCTGCCCGCCGCCGACCAGCGTGTCCTCGCCGCCTTCGCCGCGCAGGCCACCGCGGCCCTCGAACGACGCCGGCTCGCGCGCGCCGCGGCCGAGGCGGCGAGCATCGCCGCGGCCGACAAGATGCGTACCGCGCTGCTGGCCGCCGTCTCACACGACCTGCGCACACCACTGGCCGCCGCGAAGGCCGCGGTGGGCACCCTTCGCGATCCCGACCTCGACCTACGGCCGACCGATCACGCCGAACTGCTCGAAGCCGCCGACGAGTCGCTCGACCGCCTCACCCGCCTCGTGGAGAACCTGCTCGACCTCTCGCGGCTCCAGGCCGGTGCGATAAAGCTGCGGCTCGAACCCGTGGCCGCCGACGAGATCATCCCGCGGGCGATCGACGACGTGCCGGAGGTCACCGCCGGCCGGGTCACCGTCGAACCGCCGGAACCGGACCTCCCACCCGTCCTCGCGGACGGCCCGCTGCTGGAGCGCGCGATCGCGAACATCGTCGGCAACGCGATCAAGCACACCGACTCGCCGGTCACCGTCACCCTCTCCGCACTCGGCGGCCATGTCGAGATCCGGGTGATCGACCGTGGCCCCGGCATCCCCGTCGCCTACCGCGATCAGGTCTTCCTTCCCTTCCAGCGCCTGGGCGACCGGGACAACAACGCCGGCGTCGGCCTCGGGCTGGCACTGGCCCGCGGCCTGGTGGAGGCCATGGACGGCACACTCACTCCGGAGGACACCCCCGGCGGCGGCCTGACCATGGTGCTCGCGCTGCCTGCCGGCCCGGCCGAGGAGTTGCCGTCGTGATCCGCGTACTGGTCGTCGACGACGAGCCACAGCTGCTGCGCGCGCTGCGCATCAACCTCTCCGCCCGCCGCTACGAGGTCGTGGTGGCCGCCGACGGCACCACCGCGCTCGACCTGGCCGCGCGCCACGTGCCGGACATCGTCGTGCTCGATCTCGGCCTGCCCGACATGGACGGCACCGACGTGATCGCCGGCCTGCGCGGCTGGACCAAGGTCCCGATCCTGGTGCTCTCCGGCCGCACCGACTCCGCCGACAAGGTGGACGCGCTCGACGCGGGCGCCGACGACTACGTCACAAAGCCCTTCTCCATGGACGAGCTCATGGCGCGTATTCGGGCCCTGCTGCGCCGTTACGAGGCGGACAACGCGGCCCAGCAGACCGTGGACATCGGCCACTACACGCTCGACCTGGCCGCCAAGACGGTCCGCCGCGCGTCCGCCGCCCCCGACGAGGCGCCGGAACAGGTACACCTGACCAAGACCGAGTGGGCCGTACTGGAGATCCTGGTGCGCAACCCGGGTCGCCTGGTCTCCGGCAAGCAGATCCTCCAGCAGGTCTGGGGTCCGGCGTACGACAGCCAGACCAACTACCTGCGCTTCTACCTGGCCAAGCTGCGCCAGAAACTGGAACCGGAGCCCTCGCACCCCCGGCAGTTGATCACTGAACCCGGCATGGGCTACCGCTTCCAGCCCTGACGCCCCGCAGCCTCACCCCGCATACGGCGGCGCGACGCCCCACCCCCACCTGGGCATCGGCGCGCTACGCACGACATCCGCGCCGGGCTGCGAGTTGTGCAGGGCCAACCGGGTCCCCCACTCGACGTAACCGACGAACGCGGCCCGGAACTCCGGATCCGAAGGCAGCCCGACCTCGTCGGCGGCGTCCATCATCAGATTGACCCACCGCCGCCGCTGCGGCTCGGTGATCCCGCGCCCGACGTGCCGCTCCACCATCGGCCCGTACCCGCCACGCTCGGCCGAATACGCCGCAGGTCCGCCGAACACCTCGGCAAGCCACAGCGCAACGTAACGCACGTGCTGCGCATCCATCGAGGCGAACATAGGCGCCAGCAACTCGTCCGCAAGCACCAGCCGGTAGAAGGCATCGCAGAGCTTGATGAAGGCCTCGGTACCACCGGCCCATTCATAGAGACTCGGCGGCGCGGCGCCCCCGTACCCGTCCCCG
>NZ_DASYZI010000099.1:0-3777 GCF_035946395.1 Actinocrinis sp. | reverse complement strand
CGGCGTGCTCGAGCAGGCCCTGCGCGACCTCGCCGCGTGGGTGGAGCGCGGCATCGCACCCCCGCCCAGCACGAACTACGAGTGGGTCGACGGTCAGATCCTGCTGCCGGCCACGGCGGCCGAGCGCCGCGGCATCCAGCCAGTGGTCACGCTCACCGCCGACGGCGGCGAAAGGGCCGACGTCGCGGTCGGCGAGCCGGTCGCGTTCTCAGCGCTCGTCGAGGTGCCGCCGGGCGCCGGCACTATCGTCGCCGCGGAGTGGGACTTCGACGGTCATGGCGACTACCCGGTCGTCGAGCCGTTCACCAACGAGGACCTCTCGTACACGTCGATGCGCCTCGACCGCGAGTACACCTTCTCCGCTCCCGGGACCTACTTTCCCGCGTTGCGCGCGACGTCGCAGCGACTCGGGCAGGGCGACAACCCGCACGGCCAGATCATGAACCTCGGGCGGGTGCGTGTGGTCGTGAGTTGACGAAGCAAGCGCGTCCGCGGCATGGCGCGCTCCCAGCATTGCCGAACGCAGGTCAGGCCGTCACCACTACGCGCACCCGCGCCAGGTTGCGGGCGAGCGCATAGCGCGTCGTGGTGTGGCCATCGCGCTGTGATGCCACGCGCAGCGCGGGGAAGAACGTGCCCGCCGAGCTGAAGGTGTGCGTCGTGGTCAGCTTCACCTCGGACTGCGGCGTGAGTTGTCCAGGCTCCGGATAGGCGCCTTCCCCATCGAAGTCCCACTCAGCCGAAACGATCACACCTGTCCCGGGCGGTGCCTCGGCGACAGCGTGGAACTCCACGGCTTCCCCGACGCAAACCTCAGCGCGATCGCCGCCGTCGACGGTCAGCGTCACGACGGGCTGGATGCCCTTACGAGCCGACGCTGAGGCGGGCACGGTTACCTGACCGTCGCGAACTTTGTAACTCGTGCTTTCCGGTGGTCGGATATCCCGTTCGGCCCAGGCCGCCACATCGCGGAGCGCCTGCTGCAAGATGCCCGAATAGCTGATGATGTGGCTGTCCACCCAGCTGTATCCAGCATCAGCCGCTCCGCCCTCGCTGGGAGTCATATAGCTGCTCGGGCTCACATGCATGGCGTTGTCGACGAACCACAGCCGGTACTGATCATCGAATCGCGGCCCCAGCGCGTCCCGCACCCTGGAGCGGTACCAGTCGGCCTGCCATGGATAGGCGGCCTCGTCCATAAGGCACTCCACCACGATCATCTTGCAGCCGAACTTTCCGCTCTGCGACACGTAGCCCGATCCGACGGCGGCGGCGTCGGGCAACTGCGGACGCTCCGGGTACATGAGCGTGCCATCGGGATTGCGGAACTGGTCCCAGACATGGTACTCAGGCGGCGGATTCTGGTGGCGGTGGTACGTCTGTGATGCGAGGTAGATCGAGTTGTCGATTTCCACCTGGTCGCCAGCCTCCACAACGCCCTCGCTCGCGAACAGTCCGCCAAGGAGGACGATGTCGCCCACCACACCCGTGACCATGGCCCGCCGTCCCTGGGCTGCGCCGGTCCGCATCGTCACAAATGCGCCCTGCAAGCGGCCTTCGGGGGTGCTGGAGAACTGGATCGCCGCGAGGGCGTCCGATCTCGTCCCGGCGGCGATGGCTACCGGCAAGCCCATGTCGCGCGCCTCGGCCGTCGAGATGGTTCTCGTCACGCTCGCTTGGTGGCGGACGTGTGCGCGCTCGAGCGACTCTGGAGGGCTGGCCCCGAGGTAGCCAGGCACGCGCCAGAAATCCTCCACGTACTCAGGATCGCCACCGATGATGAAGCCGATGAGGCTGGCGAACACGCCTGTGTAGTTGACGGACAACCTCTCGTGGGCGAACCACGCTCGAGGCGGAAAGCCCATCCTCGTCACTTCCCTCAGCGCGGCCCGTTCCTCGTCATTGAGGCCGGCGTACATGTCACCGCTTCCGCCGGGCGAGATGGCGTCGATGATCTGCCCGAACTTGCCTTCGAGTATGCGCAAGGCGTGCGCCTGTACGGTGAACACGTTTGGAATCGAGACCGGCGAGCCGTGGATGAAGGGAACCGCGCCGTCCCACACGTCCGTGTTCTCCACACACGCGGTGGACTTGAAGCCCCCGCCGCTCCCGCCATAGACATAGCCGTACGGCCGTCCTCCGCCGTACATCTGCCGGGCGAGCTCGCGGGAGAACTCCGCGGTGGCGGCGCTGGCCCGAAAGTTGACGATGTCCCCGGGCCCGCCCATGTTGGTAGAGCCGAGGTTCGACTCCACCAGATAGCCGCCGCTGTCGAAGGCGAAGCCAATGGAATCGCCGTCGAGCCCGGCCAGCCGTCCGCTGGCGGCATTCTCATTGCCGGCAATGTGCATGACCGGGTGGTAGAAGCGCCCCTCGTATCTCTCCGGAGGCGGGAAGTACATGGAGAAGCGAAGCTCGGTATCGGTGAACCCGCCGTGCACGTAGCGATGGCGCTCGGGTTCATCGCGCCATCGGTCCACATCGACGTAGGGGTCGGTGTAGAGAGGATCGGGCTCACGCGTCGATTGACGCGGCGAACCGGCGCGAGCTGCGACCGAAGAGTCCTGCGATGAACTCCCTCCGACATGGCTCATAGGTCTCCCCTCACATGGCGCCCGCGGCCTTGCCGCGGACGCCGGGCGCGTCGCGGAAGTACCTGATCATGTTCTGCTGCACGAACGACGCCACGAGCTGCCCGTCCTCGGTGAACACGTGCCCTTCGCCGTAGCCGCGGCCACCGCCGGCGTGCAGGCTGCGGTTGGAGATCAGCAGCCACCGGTCAGCACGGACGGGCTCGTGGAACGTCAGCGTGTGCGCGAGCACGCCCGTGGAGAGGGTCTCGTGCGCCTGCTCCTGGCCGATCCCCTCGTGCGGCCGCATGGCGGCGGCGATCAGGAACCCGTCCGTGTACCACGACAGCAGCGCCTGGTGCAGCGCGGCGTCGTCCGGCACGTCGGAGAAGCGCACCCACACGTGCAGCTCAGGAGGCCCGGTCGCCGCGGTCGTCATGAGATCGACGCCGTCGACCAGGCGCAGCTCGGCGCCGGGGGATGGCGCGGCCACCGGCGGGGCGTCCAGCGGCCCGCCGACCGGCGCAACCGGGACCTGATGGCGGATCACGTCCGGCTCCCCCGCGTCGAGCAGGAGCAGCCCCCGGGACAGGACCCGCTCTCCCTGGGCTGCCGTGGCGGAGACACTGGCCAGCGCTCGGCCCGAGTGCACCGGGTCCAGCTCGACCTCCACGGGATGCTTGATCGTCCCGCTCCTGGCAAAGATCACATGCAGGGAGCGGACGGTCTTCGCGGGCTCGTATCTCGATGCCGCCACGATCATCTGCCCCATGATCTGGCCGCCGAACACCACCGGCCGCCGCTCGTCCTGGACGCTCTCCCCGCGGAAGGCGCGGTCGCCGAGCCGGTCCAGGGCGAACGACCGCAGGATCGGGGACGCGCCGGTAGATGTCGTGCTCACTGATGCACTCCCAGGAGGTCAGGCGGCCGCGGGCTGGAAGCGGACGCCGGTGTCCGTCGTGACCAGGTACCCGGCTCCTGGCGGCGGGAAATGGGACCCGATGACGAGCACGCCGGTGTCGGCGTGCTCGCGGATCAGGCGCTGCCGCGTGGCCGTCGCCATGCCGGGATCGGCGTCCGCCAGCGAGCAGCAGCCCGGCTCCGCCAGCTGCACGGCGTGGTGGGCGCAGTCGCCGGTGATGAGCGCGGCCTCGCCGCCGGAGGTGACGCTGACCGAGACGTGCCCCGGGGTGTGGCCGGGCGTCGG
>NZ_DASYZI010000098.1:0-34911 GCF_035946395.1 Actinocrinis sp. | reverse complement strand
GGGCGCGAGCCAGAGCGCGGCGTTCTTCACCGTGGGCAACCTGGTGTCGGGCGTCGGGCAGCAGGTCTCCGCCCTCGGCGTGACCGTGGTCGGCGAGAGCCTGATCCTGCTGATCGGCGGGATGGACCTGTCGCTGGAGGCCACCTACGGCCTCGCCCCGATGATCGCGGCGTGGCTGATCGTGCCGACGCTCGCCTTCGGCTCCGGCGCGATGCTCAACCGGTATCTCGGCATCTTGATCCTGCTGGCGATCGGCGCGGCGGTCGGCCTGGCCAACGGCCTGCTGATCGTGAAGGCGCGGCTGAACGGCTTCATCGTCACGCTCGGCATGACGGTCCTGCTGGCCGGGGTGCAGAACGGCGTGGTGCACGGCCAGTCGCCGTACGGCCTGCCGAGCGCGTTCGCGTACCTGGGTAGCGCCTTCGTGGGCCAGGTCCCGGTCTCGCTGCTGGTCGCGGGCGCGATATTCGTCGTCACGGGACTGTTCCTGCGATACCACCGGGTCGGCCGGGCGATCTATGCGATCGGCGGCAACCCGGAGGCGGCGCGGGCAGCCGGCATCAAGGTGGACCGGGTGAAGATCGGCGTGTACGTCGCCGGATCGGTGCTCGCCGCGATCGGCGGGCTGATGGAGGCGGGCAAGGTCTCGGCGGTGACCGTGCAGCAGGGCTACCAGGAAGGCATCATCTTCACGGTCTTCGCGGCGGCGGTGATCGGAGGGGTGTCGCTGCGCGGCGGGCGGGGCGGCATGGTCGGCGCGGCCAGCGGCGTGGTACTGCTCGGCCTGGTGCAGAACATCATCGACCTGGCGCAGGTCTCCAACTACTGGCAGCTGGCGATCAGCGGCGCGGTCATCCTGTTCGCCCTGGCCCTGGCCCGAGTGGTCGGTGGCGAGGCGAGCGCCGAGGATTAGCGGAACACGGACCCAGCGCTACAGCGCAGCGGCGAATCAGCGCAGCAGCGGCACCACCAGAATGACTCCCTCGGCGTTTCGGCCGCACCCGGGACGCCGAGGGCGACCCACCCCTACCCGAGCACGCACCGACCAGAGCCGGAGCGATTCCCTTGGACAGCCCCGTTCGCGTCTTCGACCGCCGTCCACTGGGACGCAGCGGCGTCTCGGTCACCGCGCTCTCCCTCGGCGCCGCGCCGCTGGGCAACCTGTTCACGGCGGTGACCGAGCAGGAGACGCTGGCGACGGTCGATGCGGCGTTCGACGTCGGCATCGGTTACATCGACACGGCGCCGCACTATGGCGTCGGCCTGTCGGAGGAGCGGCTCGGCCGCGCCCTGGCGGGCCGCGATCGGGCGACCTACACGCTGTCGACGAAGGTGGGCCGACTACTGCGGCCACAGCGTCCCGGCGAGGACGCGCAGCCGTTGGGCTTCGTGGACACGCCGCCGCGCGTGCGCGAGTGGGACTTCAGCGCGGCCGGCGTGCGGGCCTCGATCGAGAGCTCGCTGACCAGGCTCGGGCTCGACCGGATCGACGTGGTGCTGCTGCACGACCCGGACGATCACGAGCGCGAGGTCTACGAGTCCGCATACGCCGCGCTCGCGCAACTGCGCGGCGAAGGGGTCGTCGGGGCGATCGGCGCGGGGATGGTCCAGTCCGCGATGCTGACCCGCTTCGTGCGCGACCTCGACCTCGACGTGGTGCTGTGCGCCGGGCGGTACACGCTGCTCGACCAGTCGGCGCTCGCCGACCTGCTGCCCGAGTGCGCGCGGCGCGGCACGTCGGTGGTGATCGGCGGCGTGTACAACTCCGGCCTGCTGGCCGACCCGAAGCCGGGCGCGCACTTCGACTACGTCACGGCGTCGGCCGAACTGCTGAGCGCCGCGGAGAAGCTTGGCGGCGTCTGCGCGCGCCACGGCGTGCCGCTCAAGGCGGCGGCGGTGCAGTTCCCGCTGCGGCAACCGGTGGTCGCCAGCGTGCTGGTCGGCTGCCGCAGCGCGGCGGAGGTCCGCGACAACGCGGCCGCGTTCGAGCACCCGATCCCCGAGCAGTTGTGGGCCGAGCTGACCGAATCCGGTCTGGTCGCGCCTGGCTCGGTCTGACGGACGGGGGCGGCTGCGTGCCGAGCAACTGCCTGACGAGCTGATGCAGCGCCCAACGTCCTAACCACTACAGCTACAGCACCGAGGCGAGCCACTGCTCCACGCTCGCGATGTGCACGGTCGCCCACGAGCGCGCCACCTCGGGATCGCGCGCGGCCAGCGCGTCGAGGATCGCCCGGTGCTCGGCCAGCGTGCGCGCCGCCGCGCCCTCCTGGGTCAGGCCGCGCCAGACCCGGGCGCGGGCCGTGGGCGCGGAAAGGGTGTCCAGCAGCGAGTAGAGCACCGAGTTGCCGGAGGCGGCGGTGATCCGCCGGTGGAACTCCAGGTCGCTGGCCACCAGCTTGTCGATCTCCGGCGCCTCGCCGAGCCCGTCGACCAGACCGCGCAGCGCCGCGATCTCATCCTCGGCGATCCGGGTGGCGGCCATGGCGACGGCGGCCGGCTCCAGAATGCGGCGCACCGCCAGGAACTCCAGCACCGTGTTGTCCTGGTGGAAGTCCACGATGAAGTTGAGCGCCTCAAGCAGCAGGCGCGGCTCCAGGCTGGTCACGTAGGTACCGTCGCCCTGGCGCACGTCCAGGATGTTGATGAGTGAGAGCGCCTTCACCGCCTCGCGCAGCGAGTTGCGCGACAGCCCGAGATCCGACGCGAGGTCGGCCTCCTTCGGCAGCCGGTCGCCGGGCCGCAGCGCCCCGGTCACGATCATGCCCTTGATCTTCTCGATCGCCTCGTCGGTGACCGCCACGTGACACTCCCGTCCACCCTGCCGAAGAACGCCGGACGGACCGGCGGTCATCGGAGCTTTCCACCCGGACCAGTATCGCGTCCGAAGACCTCCCTGCACAGCGGCGGGTTCCGGAACGGGGGTGCGTTGCGGAACGCGCGCCCCGCCATCAACACAGCGGCTTCGCACACTGCCCGTCAGTCATCGAGCGGCTCGGTGAGGTTGGTGCGCAGGGCATCCAGTTCGGCGTCGGTCATGCCGTGCATGGCGAGGTAGCCGGGCACGTCGCCGCCGAGCAGGCGCGCGCGTGCCAGCGCGCTTTCGATCAGCGCGGCGCGCACGTGATGGTGCATCAGAAAGCGGTCGCGGGTCCCGTCGCCATCGCCGTCGTCCTCGCTGTCGTCGAGGCCGGGGTCGGGAATGTTGAGCCCGGGGTTGCTGCGTAGAAAGTCCGTGACGATCGCCTCGTCCGTCACGCCGACCGCGCTGAGCGCGAGCGCCACGGTCACGCCGGTGCGGTCCTTGCCGACCGCACAGTGCACGAGCAGCGGCAGCGACTGCGCGTCCGCCATCGCGAGCACAGCTCGGGTGAACTCGGATCCGCACTCCTCGACCATGTGCAGATAGAGGTCCGCCTGATCGGGCGGCACGGGCCGGTTTCCGAGGACGGGGACGAAGTACCGCCGGATCGACGGCGCGCCGAGATCGTACGGCCATTGCACGGTCTCGAACTCGTCCCGCAGGTCGAGCACCGCACCCAGGCCCAGAGCGCGGATCTCCGCCATCCCCTCGGGGCCGAGCCCGCTCGGCGAGTGCGAGCGATACAACGTCTTGAATCTGGTCCGGGCTCCGTTCGAGGTCGGCAGGCCGCCGACGTCCCGGAAGTTCAACAGGCCCGTGATCGCCGTCCCGATTTCACCCACGCGCGCACGGTACAACACCCCGCTTCGCTGTGCGCCGACAGGCCCTCTTCGAACTTGACCGGGGCCGGCGGCGCAGGGTCGGCAGCCGCACAGCGGCGCACAGCGGCGGGCGAGCCCGCAGCCGCCACAAGTTCGAAGAGCCCCGATAAGGTTGGGCCGTGATCGAACAGGTCTCCAGCCGGATCGTCTATCAGAACGCATGGATGTCTCTGCGTGAGGACGAGATCCTCCGCGAGGACGGCAGCGCGGGTATATACGGCGTCATCGACAAGCCCCCGTCCGCGCTCATCGTGCCGTTCGAGCACGACGGGTTCTGGCTGGTCGAGCAGTACCGCTACACGGTCGGCGGCCGGTACTGGGAGTTCCCGCAGGGCACGCTGCCCGACCGGGCCGACGGCGATCCGGTCGCCGTGGCGCGGCACGAACTGGCTCAGGAGACCGGTCTGCGTGCCGGGCGGTTCACGCCGCTCGGCCGCTTCTTTCACGCCTACGGCTTCTCCAGCCAGGCCTGCAACGTGCTGCTGGCCACCGAGCTGAGCCCGGACCCGCAGGCCGCCGCCCCCGACCCGGAAGAGGTCGACCTCGTCACGAAGTGGTTCCCCCGCGACGAGGTCGAGACGATGCTGCGTGACGGGCGCATCACCGACCTGGGCACGATCGGCGCCTACGGCCTGCTGCTGCTCGAAGAACGGCTGAGGGCAGCGCGCTCCGACAACTGACGGCTGGTGAGACCGGCGAGCGCCGCTACAGCCCCAACGACTTGGCGACGATCGTGCGCATGATCTCCGTCGTGCCGCCGTACAGCCGGGCGACGCGGGCGTCGGCGTAGAGGCGCGCGATCGGGTACTCGTTGATGTAACCGTAGCCGCCGTGCAGCTGAAGGCACTTGTCGATGATGCGGCCCGACGCCTCGGTGGTGAAGATCTTGGCCGCCGCGGCGTCCGCCGGGCTCAGCTTCCCCTCGTCGAACAGCTCCACCGCGCGGTCGGTGAACGCCTGCGCGGCCTGGAACTCGGCCTCGCAGTCGGCGAGCACGAACTTGGTGTTCTGGAACGAGGAGATCGACTGGCCGAAGGCCTTGCGCTCCTTGACGTAGTCGACCGCGAAGCGGATCGCGGCGGCCGCCGCGGCGGTCGAGCCGACCACGATCGCCAGCCGCTCCTCGACCAGATTGTGGGTCAGGTACTTGAAGCCCTGCCCCTCCTCGCCGAGCAGGTCCTCGACCGGGACCTTGACGTCCTGGAACGCCAGCTCCGCGGTGTCCGAGGCCTTCAGGCCGATCTTGTCCAGCTTCTTGCCGACCGAGTAGCCCGGCGACTTGGTGTCCACGAACAGGATCGACAGGCCGCCGCGCCGGTCCTCCGGGGTGGACGGCGCAGTGCGCGCGACCACCAGCACCCGGTCGGCCAGCACGCCGCCGGAGATGAACGTCTTGGCCCCGTTGAGGACATAGTGCGCGCCGTCCGCGGACAGCTTCGCGGTGGTGGCGATGCCGGCCAGGTCGGAGCCGGTACCCGGCTCGGTCATCGCCAGCGCGCCCATCATCTCGCCGGAAACGAAGCCGGGCATCCAGCGCCGCTTCTGCTCCTCGGTGGCGAAGGAGAGCAGGTACGGCCGCACCAGGTTGGCGTGGATGCCGAACGCGCCGAAGGTCACGCCCGCGCGGGCGGTCTCCTCGGCGATGACCATGTTGAACTTGTAGCTGCTCTCGCCGGCGCCGCCGTACTCCTCCGGCACGTTGATCCCGAGCAGGCCGAGCTCGCCGAGGCGCAGGTAGAACTCGCGGGGGACGTGGCCCTGCTTCTCCCACTCGGTGTGGTGCGGGACGACCTCGGCTTCGATGAAGTCCCGGATCATCGACCGGAACGCCTCGTGGTCCTCGTTGTAGATGCTACGGAGCACGGGGTTTGCCTCCTCGCGGATACCGTTGAACGACCGTTAAGCTACTCGCCAGTAGCACTACCTGTCCAGCAGTGGCGACCTCTCCGGAAAGCGCGGCGACCTTTCCGGAAGCGACCCGCCCGGAGAAAAAGGAGCGGTCCCATGGCCGGACGCCCAGCCGGGCACCAGGCGCTGCTCGACGCCGCGTCCGCGGAGTTCGCCGGGCGCGGCTACTACGCCACCTCGATCCGGGACATCGCCGCCCGCGCAGGGGTGAGCCTGTCCGCTTTGTATCACTATTACCCGAGCAAGCAGGCACTGCTCGCCGCGCTCCTGCACGAAGGCCTGGACGCCTACTTCGCGATGTGCGGCGAGGCGCTGACCGAGGCCGGGCACGACCCGGCGGCGCGGTTGGCGGCCGTGGTCGGGGCGACCGTGCGATATCGAGCGGAACGGTCGGTGGCCAGCCTGATTCTGATCAACGAGGCCCGCGCGCTGCCCGCGGAGATGGCGGCGGCCTACCGGCAGCGCGAGCGGCAGGCCACGGACCTGTTCCGCTCCGCGATCGACGCAGGCATCGCGACCGGCATCTTCACCACGCCGTATCCGGACGACGCACGTCGCACGGTCATCGCGGCGTGTAACGCCGTCGCGCAGTGGTACCGGCCGGACGGCCCAGTGCCACTCGACGCGTTAGTAGAGCGTTACGTCACCCTGGCGTACACGCTGCTGGGCTATCGGCGCCGCACACCGGTTGCACGGCCCGTTGACACCCTGCGCGTGCGCGAATAGACCCGTAGACATGATCACCGACGATCTCGTAAACGAACTCCAGGCCGGACGGGTCGTCACCGACCCCGATCAGATGTCCGCGTACTGCAACGACGAGCACTCGTATGTGACGCCGGGTCAGCCCTGCGCGGTCGTCGTCGCACGCGAACGTGACGACGTCGTGGCCGCGCTGCGTTGGGCCACTCGGAACCGGGTGCCGGTCATCCCGCGCGGCGCGGGGACGGGGATCGTCGGCGGCACGGCCGCCATCGACGGCTGCCTTGTGCTGTCCGTGGCGAAGATGACGGCGATCCGCGAGCTGTCCGCGCAGGACGAGATCGCGGTCGTCGAGCCCGGTGTGATCAACGCCGAGTTGGACAAGCAGGCGCGCAAGCACGGCCTGATGTACGCGCCGGACCCGTCCAGCTATGAAACCTGCACGATCGGCGGCAATATCGCCACCAACGCCGGCGGCCTGCGGTGCGTGAAGTACGGCGTCACCCGCGAATCGGTGCTCGGCCT
This sequence comes from Actinocrinis sp., assembly GCF_035946395.1. Taxonomy (NCBI): domain Bacteria; kingdom Bacillati; phylum Actinomycetota; class Actinomycetes; order Catenulisporales; family Actinospicaceae; genus Actinocrinis; species Actinocrinis sp. Next base: position 28,032 of record NZ_DASYZI010000098.1, on the reverse strand, counting down.
TGAGGCGGTGCTCGCCGACGGCACCGTCATCCGCACCGGCCGCCGGACGATCAAAGGCGTCGTCGGATACGACCTGACCAGCCTGCTCGTCGGCTCGGAGGGCACGCTGGCGGTGGTCACCGAGGCGACGCTGCGGCTGCGTCCCGCGCCGAAGCAGCCGCCGGTGACCGTGGCCGCGGAGTTCGCGACGGTACGTCAGGCCGCCGAGGCGGTCTTCGCGATCGTCCGGTCGGCGGTCGGACCGAGCCTGCTGGAACTGATAGACCGCACGACACTCAAGGCGCTCGACGACTGGCGCAACATCGGCCTCGACCCGGCCACCGGGGCGATGCTGCTGGCGCAGGCCGACGGCTCCGACGCCGCTGCGGCGGCTGCGGTGATGGCCGAGTGCTGTGAGGCGGGCGGGGCGTCCGTGGTCGCGGTCTCGGAAGACGAGGCGGAGGCCGCGGAACTGCTCAACGTGCGGCGCGCGGCGTTCAACGCCATCGAGCGCCTCGGCTCCTGCCTGATCGAGGACGTGTGCGTACCGCGTTCGCAGCTGCCTGAGATGTTCGACGCGGTGGCCGGGATCGCCGAGAAGCACGGCGTCACGGTGCCGACGGTCGCCCACGCCGGGGACGGCAACCTGCACCCGGTGTTCGTGTTCGATCGCACGCTGCCGCGGATTCCGGACGAGATCTGGGCGGCGGCCGAGGAGGTGTTCCGCGCGGCGCTCGCCCTCGGCGGCACGCTGACCGGCGAGCACGGCGTCGGCACGCTCAAACGGCACTGGCTCGGCGAGGAACTCGGCGAGCAGACGCTGGCGGCGAACCTCGCGATCAAACGCGCGCTCGACCCGCTCGGGATCCTGAATCCGGGCAAGGCGATCTGAGCGCGCGCTGAACACGCGGCCGGGTACCGGCTTCGACACCGGCGCCCGACCGCGCGACAGTTTTACCTTTGCTGCCTTCACATTTACCGCCGTGCGCGCGTCGTGACGTGGCGTCACCCGGCGCGCACGGCGGCGAGCCTCGTTCTCCTATTCCGCGGCGAAGAACGAGGATGTGGCGGCGTCCGGCAGGGCGGTTTCGCGTCCGCGCCGCCGGGCCTTGCGCAGGGATTCGAGCCCTGCGAGGTCAAGCGTGCGGGACTCGCCCTCGGCGTGCTGCGCACCCGATTCCGCCGAGGGCGAGGCGGCAAGCGCCTCGACCCGGCGGACCGAGTAGCCGATCGCGGCGGTGACCCCCGGCAGCCAGCCGAGTACCGCGCCGAGCAGCCCCATCGTGGCGGCTTGCAGGGCGAGGACGTCCCCGGTGGGCGCGCCGGACGGGACCGGCAGATCGAAGATCCGCAGCCCCGGCGCGACCGCGTGGTCGACCAGCCCTGCGAGCAGGCCGGTCGCCGCCGCGGTCAGCGTGGCCACGCTCCACACACCGAGCACCAGCGAGAGCTTCGCGCGGCGCAGTGCCAGACCACCGGCCAGCAACCGCGCGCCGAGCAGGACCAGCAGCGGCCAGCCGAGGTCCAGTACGAGCCCTGCGATCCAGTACGCGGAGGTCTGCCCGGCGGGCGCCGAGCCGCCGTGCGGACCGACGGTCCAGTGGAAGACGCCGAGCGCGTCCGCGAGCAGCGGGACGCCCCGGCCCACCGGCCGTGCGGCCAGCCCGGAAATGGTCGACCACGTCCAGGGGTTGCCAACGGCGGCGGTGAGCAACAGTACGGCCCCACCGGCGCAGCCGGCGATCCCCCAACGGCGGCGCGGCGAGAGTGTCGACAGGTATGTACGTGCCATGGCAGGCAAGCTTCGTCGCACATATGGATGATTTCAAGACCGGTATCCGTAGCCGACCGGTCACCGATTCGTGACCGGGTAAGGGTCGGCCCGCTCTGCCAGGATGGGTCCATGACGATCACCATGGACTCCACCGACCGCATCGATCCGCCGACCGTCGCCGACGAGCGCACATTGCTGACCGGCTTCCTCGACCACCAGCGCGACACGCTCGCCTGGAAGTGCTCCGGACTGACCGACGAGCAGCTGGCGCTGCGCGCGGTCGAGCCGTCCGGCCTCTCGCTGCTCGGGCTGCTGCGCCACCTGACCGAAGTCGAGCGGGGCTGGTTCGACCACGTCATCGGCGGCGAGGAGTTGACTCGAACGTACTACTCCGAGGACAACCCGGACGGCGACTTCAACGATCTCGGCACGCACTCCCCCGCCGAGGTGTACGAGACCTGGCGGGCCGCCTGCGCCCGCTCGCGCGAGATCGCCGCGGCGCACGAACTCGACTTCGAGGGCTCCCGCCCGCACCGCAAATACGCGCTGCGCTGGGTGCTGATTCACATGATCGAAGAGTACGCACGGCACAACGGCCACGCCGACTTCTTGCGCGAGCGCATCGACGGCGCGACCGGTGAGTGAGCGTTCGAGCACTCTCCGATGGCCCGATTGGGCGGTCTAGTACCCGGGGCGCGCGCACGGCGACTAGGCTAGCCCGACATGGAGATCGAGTCGCTGGCAGCCTTCGACAATCACTTGAAATCAACCGGAGGCAGCCTGGCCGGCTGCCGGCTGCAGGCGATAAATCTGGTCGACCGTGGCTGGGAACTGCGCTCCGCGGACGTCACCGACTCGGTTTTCCTGGGCTGCACGCTGTCCGAATCGGTGGCCGCGGATCTACGGCAGCGCGGCTCGATGGTGTTCCCGCCGGCGCCCAATCTGCCGTTCGACCCTTACCGCAGCACGCTGTACACGGCCGAGGAGCTCTACGACGGCATCGCGCAGAAGCCTTACGAGCAGACCCCTGACGCCCTCGCCTACGCCTGGGAGTCGGGGTCGCGCGACCGTGAGGACGTGCTGGAGATCATGCTGCGCGGGCTGCACGACGATTCGATCAGCGACGCGCTCGGCGAGTTCCTGCCGGGGCGCAGGACGGTGGCCGTGCTCGGCGGGCACGCGGTGCCGCGCGACTCCTCCGGCTACGAGGCGGCCGCCTACCTCGGCAGGACCCTGACACGCTCGGGCTTCACGGTGGCCACCGGCGGCGGGCCGGGCGCGATGGAGGCGGCGAACCTGGGGGCCTATCTCGCCCCGTTCACCGACAGCGCGCTGGACGACGCGGTCAGGACGCTCGGCGCCGTGCGCGGTTTCCAGCCCGACCCGACCGCGTGGATCCGCGCGGCCTTCGCGGTGCGCGCCGCGTTCCCGGCCGAACGCGCCGGAGCGTCGCTGGCCGTGCCGACCTGGTTCTACGGGCACGAGCCGCCCAACGCCTTCGCGAGCGTCATCGCGAAGTACTTCTCCAACGCGGTGCGCGAGGACCGGCTGCTCGACCGCTCCAACGCGGGCATGGTGTTCCTGCCGGGCGCGGCGGGCACCGTGCAGGAGATCTTCCAGGCCACGACGCCCGCGTACTACGCGCCGAAGAGCGCGACACCGCGGCGGCTGATCCTCGTCGGAATCAACCACTGGACGAACACGCTGCCCGCGTGGCCGCTGCTGCGCGCGCTGGCCTACTCGCGGCCGATGGCGACCAATATCCACTTGGTGGACACCGCGGCGGAAGCGGGCATGCTGCTCACGCGCGCGCACTGACGCCGCCGCGACTCGCCGGCACCCTCGCGGTCGCTCTCCCGCCTTCTGTTCTCTCGCGCGCCGCCACCTAGCCGGTGGCTTTGACCAGCGCGGTGAACAACGCCGGATCGTCGCGTACCTCGGGATGCCACTGCACGCCGATCAGGAACTTGCGGTGCGGGACCCACAGGGCCTCGATCGTCCCGTCCTGCGCCCACGCGCTGGCCACCAGGCCGTTGCCGAGCCGGTCGATCGCCTGATGGTGGTGGCAGGGCACGTCCACACTCGCGCCGAGCACCGAGCCGGGCAGCATGTTCGTGTCCAGGCGGACCCGCACGGTCCCGTAGACCCCCGGCGCCGGCCGGTGCCGCTCGCCGCCGGCGAGGTCGGGCAGGTGCTGGTGCAGCGTGCCGCCGAGGACGACGTTGATCAGCTGCATGCCGCGGCAGACGCCGAGCACCGGCAGCTCGGCTTGCAGCGCCGCCATCAGCAGCGCGACCTCCCAGGTGTCCCGGTCGGCCTGCGAGCGCTCGGCGAAGGGGTCCGGGGCCGCGCCGTAGCGCACCGGCTCGATGTCCGGGCCGCCGGCCAGGATGAGCCCGTCGAGCCGGGACACCACCGCGGCCGCCGCGTCGTCCGCGCCGATCGGCAGCAACACGGGAGCCCCGCCCGCCGATGTCACATGATCCGCATACGCATGCGGTAGCAGCGCGGCGGGAGTGTGCCACACTCCCCAGGCTGCATGGGTCCGGTAGGCCGTCAGGCCAATCAGAGGCCGCATATCCCTCATCATGCCCATGCGCGCCGGTCTTATCCCGCCCTTGTTCCCACCTTTTCCCGATTACGACCGGTCCGGCCGGAAGCCGACCGCCTCGGGCGGACCTGTGCCGCAATCGCCCGCGGGCGCCGTCGAGCGGCCATGCGGCGGCCACGGGCTGGACTTTGGCCGACCCGCCTCCTGGACTGGTGTGCGAACGCATAGACTGTCCAGCTCAAGGAGGGAGCCACCAGCGTGGAAGCCGAAGACGGCGAATCGGCCGAGCGCGGTCGAACCGCAGCGTATACAACCGAATCGGACGGTGCCCAGCCGGACACCGAGGGCCGCAGCTCGCAGGACCGCATCTCGCTGTTCGCGCCCAGGGACGACGATGCGGAGCCGGACGCGGGCGCGGACACGGACCCCGATTCCGCGGACGAGACCGAAGCCGAGACCGGTCCAGACGCGGCCGACCGCCGAGCACGGCCGGAGATCAGCGGCGGCATCGGCTGCACTGCGCTGCTGCTCCCGCTGGTAGCCGTGGCCGGCGCGGTGCTCACCTTCTTCGCCGGAGTCCTGTCCACCGCGACCGGCTGCGCGCCGAACGGCTCGGCGCTGTGCTCGTCGAACGGGCCGTGGTACGCCTTCGCGCTGCCGGTGTTCGTCTCCCCGCTGGTTGCGGCCGCCGCGGCGATCGGAGCGGTGACCGTGCGCCGCCACCGCTCCACCTGGCTGGCCGTGGGCTACGCGGTGGTGTTCATCAGCGTCATCGTCGGGCTGGCCACGGCCTCGACCGGTTCCAGCTAGTCCCGGCTGGTCATGACGGCGATGGCCGCCCCACTGGGGAACCAGTACACAGTCGTATCAATCAGTCTTCAGCAAAAGGTTAATATCGCCGAACTCGTGCCACAGGTAGTGCTCGCGGATCGCCTCGGCGTAGCAGAGATCGAGCAGTGGTCGCCCGGCTACGGCTTCAAGCATCAGCAGGTGTGAGGCACGCGGCTCGTGCCAACCGGTGAGCAGTCCGTCCACGGCGTGCACGCCGCGCTGCGGGGTGATGACCAGGTCAGTCCAGCCATCAGCCGCGTGTACCTCGCCGCTGCGGCCGACCGCTGACTCCAGCGCGCGTACGACGGTGGTACCGACCGCGATGACCCGGCCGCCGGACGCGCGCACCTGGTTGACCAGACGCGCCGTGCTCTGCGGTACGCCGTAGCGCTCGGCGTAAGGCGCCTCATGCGCTTCGGGCGAAGCTACGCCGGTGTGCAGCGTGATCGGGGCGATCAGGATGCCCCGCGCAACGAGCGCGGTCACCAGTTCCGGCGTGAAGGGACGCGCAGCGCTCGGCATTTCGCTGCTGCCGGGCTCGACCGCGAAAACGGTCTGATACGCCGACAACGGCCAGTCACGGTCCACGTACGAGTAGCGGATCGGCTTGCCGTAACGCATCAAATACTGCGTCATCGTCATCGTCTCCGGGAACCGGAAGCGCGCGTACCACAGCCGTCGGGTGAATCCGTAGGTTAACTCCACCACGGCACCACCCGGCAGGGTGACGACCAGCCCCGGGCGAGCCGGAGACTCGTCGGCTCGGAACGGGGCTGTCGTGCCCTGCCGCCGACTGCGCAGTTCGACCAGGTGCTCCCCTCCAGCATCCGGCTCCGCGTTCGACACGTGTAGCGCCACCTGCGTGCCGTCCGACAGCGTGGCGTCGAGCGCTGCCGGGAGCGTGGCTGAGTTGTTGACCACCAGCAGATCCCCCGGCCGCAGTACCTGCGGCAGGTCGGCGGCCGTGTGATGGGAAAACCGCAGCCCGGCGCGTCGTCCGACGAGCATCCGCACCTGATCCCGGCGCACGCCGCGCGCCTCGGGCGGCTCGTGCGCGGACAACTCGTCGGGAACGGCGAAGTCGAAACCTGCGGCAGTGGATTCAGCAATGGATCCAGCAGCGGATTCGCCAGCGGATCCAGCAGTCGGTTCAGCAGCGGGTTCGGTCCCGAACGCCAGTGTCAGGGTCATCAGACGCTCGCCTTCACCAGCAGGTCCGCCGCGCGGTACCGCCCGGAGGCGGGCCACTCGCGCAGCAGCGCGCGGAAGGCGGGGACCACGGTCTCCGGCAGCGGCCGGTCGGAGATGTCCTCGCCGGGGAACGCCTCTTGGTGCATACGTGTGCGCATATCGCCCGGGTCGACAGCCCAGACCCGCAGGTCGGGCTCCTCCACGGCGAGGATCGCGGAGGCGTGGTCGAGCGCTGCCTTGCTCGCTCCGTAGCCGCCCCAGCCCGGGTAGGCCTCGACGGCGGCATCGGAGGACACGTTGATGATCGCGCCGCCGACCTGCCGCAGTTGCGGCAGCACCAGCTGGGTCAGCGCGATCGGCCCGAGAACGTTGACCGCGAAGGTCTCCAGCAGGCCGGGCAGCGGGAACCCTCCGAGCGCCGGCAGCGCGGCGCCGGCCAGGTCGTAGCCGGTCAGCGTCGAGGCGTTGTTGATCAGTAGGGCGGTACCGCCGAGCTGCGCCGCGGCGTCGGCGAGGTCGGCTCGGTGATCGTCGTCCACGACGCTGCCGGCCAGCGCCGCGACCTCGGTGAGCGTGGACAGCTGCGCGGCGGCCTCGTCGAGCTCGGCGGCGCCGCGCGCCGTGATGACCAGCTTCCAGCCGTCCCGGGCCAGTGCGCCGGCCAGTTCCCGGCCCAGACCACGCGAGGCGCCGGTGATGATCGCGACCGGCTTGCGGCTCCCGTCGCCGAGAGGCGTCTTGTGCAGCGGTGTCAGTGTCGTCTCGTACTTCGAAGTGGTCATGGCTCGACTCTCGCGCCGGGCGGCCTGCGCGCGGATCGGTCCGGCGACCGGACCCCGCTCGTCCATCGGTCCTAGGACCTCAGGCGGAGCAGCGACCGATCTGCGGACGCGTGCAGCGCGCTACGGTGGAAGCGTGTCCACCACCGCCGACCGGTCGCAGGCCCTGGCCACGCTGCACGAGCTGAGCCAGGCGGTGCTGACGATCAGCCGGCACCTGGACACCGGCGAGGCGCTGCGGCGGATCGTGCGCACCGCCCGCGAGCTGGTGGGGGCCGAGTACGCGGCGCTCGGCGTGCCGGACGGCGCCGGGTCCTTCGCCCGCTTCCTGGTCGAGGGGGTCAGCGACGAGCAGTGGGCCGCTATCGGGCCGCTGCCGCGCCAGCACGGCATGCTCTCGGTGATGCTGCACGACCCGAACCCGCAGCGGCTCGACGACATCACCGCCGACCCGCGTTTCGGCTGGTGGCCCAAGGCGCACCCGAGACTGACCGCGTTCCTCGGCGTGCCGATCCGGGACTGCGACGAGATCCTCGGCGCACTGTTCTTGGGCAACACCAGCCCGCCCGGGGAGAGCGGCGGGTTCACCGAGCAGGACGAGGAACTGCTCACCGTGCTCGCGGCGCACGCGGCCATCGCACTGACGCACGCGCGCCTCTACGAGCGGGAACGCGAGCTCGCGATCGTGGCGGAACGCACGAGACTGGCCCGCGAGCTGCACGACGCGGTGGCGCAGAAGCTGTTCGCGCTGCGTCTGACCGCCGAGGCAGCAGGTGGCCTCGTGGAGGCCGATCCACAGCGCGTGCGTTCGCACCTGAGGCAGATCTCCGCGCTGGCCGGGGAGGCGGCCGAGGAACTGCGCGCGGCGGTCAGTGAGCTGCGACCGGCGGAGCTGGACGAGGACGGCCTCGCGCAGGCGATGCGCAAGCAGATCGACGTGATCGACCGCGCACACCAGACGAGCGGCGGACCACGCGTCACCTTCCACGAGAAGCCCATCAGCGCCCTGCCGCCACTGCACGAACAGGTGGTGCTGCGCGTCGCGCAGGAGGCTCTGCACAACGCCCTGCGACACGCGGAGGCGAAGCACATCGAGCTGTCGCTCGGCCCGCTACCGCGCGGCGGCACGGTACTGACAGTCGTGGACGACGGGCTCGGTTTCGACGTGCAGTCCGGCTCCGCGGAGCGGGGGCTCGGGCTGGTGTCGATGCGTGAACGGGCTGATTCGGTCGGCGGACGCGTGCAGGTGACCTCCGTGCCGGGTCAGGGCACGACGGTACGGTTGGAGGTGCCCGGTGGACGGCCAGCGTGATCCGGCCTCCGTCGGCGCCGGAGCGACTGGCAGCCCCGGCACGTCCCGCACCTCCGGCAAGATCAGCGTCCTGATCGCCGACGATCATCCGATGGTGCGCCAGGGTCTGCGCGTCTTCCTGGAGGTGCAGCCGGACATCGAGGTGGTCGGCGAGGCGGGGGACGGCGCCGAGGCCGCCCGGCTGGCGCAGGAGTTGCGCCCCGACGTGGTGCTGCTGGACCTGGTGATGCCCGGCACGGACGGCGTGGCGGCGATCGAGCTGATGGCCGAGGCGGCCGTGGAAAGCAGGGTACTGATCGTGACCAGCTTCGGCGAGCAGCGGACCGTGGTCCCCGCGATCCGGGCCGGCGCGCGCGGCTACGTGTCCAAGGAAGTCGAGCCCTCGGCGCTGGCGGCCGCGATCCGCGCGGTGGCCGTCGGGCACGTGCTGCTGAGCCAGGATGTGGCGGCCGCACTGCTCACCGCGGACAAGGGGCGGGCAGCCGGCAACGGCGCCGATCCGCAGCTGACGGCACGCGAGCGTGAGGTGCTGGACCTCATCGCGCGCGGCCGCTCCAACCGCGAGATCGCCAGAGCCCTGACGCTCTCGGAGAAGACGGTGAAGACGCACGTCTCCAGCGTGCTGATGAAGCTGGGCGTGGCCGACCGGACGCAGGCCGCGCTGTGGGCGGTCCGGCATGCCTGAAAGCGGAACGCCGCAGGGCCCCACAGAACCGGAACCGGAATCGGATCCGAAGCCGGAATCGGATCCGCAACGCCCCGCGTCGGGCTCGGCGTCGGACCCATCGGATTCCGCGCCGCACGGCACGCCGGACGGCTCCACCACCTCCGCACCCCCTGCCCCCTCTGTCCCTTCCACAGTCTCCGCTCCCTCCACTCCGGAGCCCGCCGGGCCATCCCCTCTCGAATCGGCCCTGCGCGCCGCGTTGCGCGGAGAGGTCGAGTTCGGCGCGGCGACCCGAGCCGTCTATGCGACCGACTCCTCCAACTACCGGCACGTGCCGATCGGCGTCGTGTTCCCGCGCGACGAGACCGACGTCGTCAGTGCCCTGTCGATCTGCGCCGACTTCGACGTGCCCGTACTCGGCCGCGGCGGCGGCACCTCGCTGGCCGGGCAGGGCTGCAACGAGGCCGTCGTGGTCGACTTCAGTCGGCACATGACCGCGATCCTCGACCTGGACCCGGCCGCCCGCACGGCCCGGGTCCAGCCGGGCATCGTGCTGGACGACCTGCGCCGCGCCGCACAGCGGCACAGGCTGACCTTCGGCCCTGATCCGGCGACGCACGCGTGGTGCACGCTCGGCGGGATGATCGGGAACAACTCCTGCGGCACGCACGCGCTGTTCGCCGGCAAGACCGTCGACAACGTGGAGCGGCTGCGCGTCGTGGCGTACGGCGGCGCGCAGTACGAGTTCGGGTCCTACGATGACGAGCAGTACGCGGCGCTGGTCACGCAGAACGCCCCGGAAGCGGCTGCGGTCGCCTCGCTGCGCGAGATCGGCCGCCGCGCCGCCGGCCTGGTCGCCGAACGCTTTCCCGACCTGCCGCGCCGCGTCTCAGGGTTCAACCTCGACCAGCTCCTCCCCGGCCGACCCACACACGTGGCCCGGCTGCTCGTCGGCACCGAGTCCACCTGCGTGCTGGTCACCGAGGCGGTCGTCCGCCTGATCCCGGATCCCGCGCACCGCCGCCTGGTCATCCTCGCCTACCGCGACGTGTACGAGGCCGCAGACGCCGTGCCCAGCCTGCTCGCCGCGCTTCCGGAGGGACTGCTCGGACTCGAAGGCTTCGACATCACCCTGGTGCGCCAAATGCAGGCCCGCGGCCTGAACACGGAGCATCTCGGCCTGCTGCCCGACCTCGACCGGGCCGTGCGGGAGAACTCTGGCGGCTGGCTGCTGGCCGAGATCGGTGCCGACGACCCGGCCGAGGCCGACGAGCGCACGGCCCGTTTCGTCGCGGCCGTGCGCGTCGCCGGCCCAACCCCGGCGACGGCCGACCGCAGCGTGGACGATCCGGCCGAGCAGCGCGGCGCGTGGGCGATCCGCGAGTCGGCCCTCGGCGCGACCGCGCTGCGCGGCGACGGCACCCACAACCTGGAGGGCTGGGAGGACGCGGCCGTCCCACCGGAGAAGCTGGGCATCTACCTGCGCGCCATCGCGCAACTCTGGTCACGGTTCGGCTACGACGGCGCCTGGTACGGGCACTTCGGCCAGGGCTGCGTGCACACTCGCAACAACTTCGACCTGCGCACCGAGACCGGTCTGCGCGACTACCGCGAGTACGTCGAGCGCGCCGCCGACCTGGTCGCGTCGCTCGGCGGGTCGATCTCCGGCGAGCACGGCGACGGCCAGTCCCGCGGGGAACTGCTGGAACGGGTGTACGGGCCCGAACTCGTGGACGCATTCCGTCAGGTCAAGGCGGTCTTCGACCCTCGCGGCCGGATGAACCCCGGCAAGGTGGTCGATCCGTATCCGCTCGACGCCGATCTGCGCTTCGGCCCCGGCTACCGAACCAGCGCCCTGACTCCGGCCCACTTCCCGTTCGCCGAGGACGCGGGTTCGTTCCAGCACGCCGCAGAACGCTGCGTCGGCGTGGGCCGCTGCCGTCGTGACGACGCAGGCGTGATGTGCCCCTCGTACCGCGCGACCCGCGACGAGCGGCACTCCACCCGCGGCCGGGCGAAACTGCTGGTCGAGCTGTTCCAAGGTGAGGTCACCGCCGAGTCATGGCGCAACGAAGACGTACGCGAGGCGCTCGACCTGTGCCTGGCGTGCAAGGGCTGCGCCGTCGACTGCCCGACGCACGTGGACATGGCCACATACAAGGCCGAATTCCTCGCCCACCACTACCGGGGCAGGCTGCGGCCGCGCGAGATGTACGCGCTCGGATTCATCCCCTGGCTCGCCCGCGCGGCCACTCGCGCGCCACAGCTCGCCAACGCCGCGCTCACCGCACCGTTCCTCAGCCCCCTGCTCAAACGCACAGCCGCGTTGACGACTCGCCGCCCTGCGCCCCGCTTCGCCGACCGCTCCGCGCGGCAGACCATCCGGACACGGCCCGCGACGGCTCGGCTCGACGCGCCGACCGTCGTCCTGTGGCCCGACACGTTCACCGACGCCTACCGGCCCGATCTCGCCCTGTCCTGGAAAGCAGTACTCGAAGCCGCGGGCGAGTCCGTTGCCGTACCGACCGAGTGGGCCTGTTGCGCGCGCCCGCTGTACGACACCGGAATGCTCGGGCTCGCCCGTAGAACCCTGCGTCACCTGCTCGACGTCCTCGACGTCCACATCGCGCGGGCAACCCCGGTCGTGGTCCCGGAGCCCAGCTGCCTCGCGGCGTTCCGGGACGAGCTGCCGAAGCTGCTGGCCGACGATCCGCGCGCGGCGAAGCTGGCCGCGCTCGCCCGATCGCCCGCCGAACACCTGCTTGCGACCGGCACCCCGACGGCGCTGCCGCGTGCCGCCGAGCCCCGCCGCGTGCTCATCCATCCGCACTGCCACGCGCGCGCGATCCGCTCTGCGGACGCCGACCGGCAGCTGCTCGAAAGCCTCGGGCACGACGTATCAGTGCTCGACGCCGGATGCTGCGGCCTCGCGGGCTCATTCGGGTTCAGCGCCGCACACGAGGCGGTGTCCCGCACCATCGGTGAGGAACAGTGGCTACCGAAGCTCCAGCACGCATACGCGTCCGCATACAGACACACATACACGAAATCAGGAGCCGAAGAAACTCACGGCACCGTCGCCGACGTCACCATCATCATCGACGGCTTCTCCTGCGCGACTCAGTACGCACACTTGGCGCCGTCCGGCTCACCGGCCACGACAACGCTCCCCGCGTTCCTGCTGGCCACGACCCCCGGCGCGCAGCCCAGCAGCACGATCACGAAGTGAGCTCGCCGCGCCCGCCCTTTCCCACGCTCTTCTCCTGGTTCTTCGCCGCCTTGCGTCGCGCGGCCACCCCGGCCCAGAACGCGATCCCCGTCACGCGCACGATCGGCGCGCCGTGCGGCGGCGGATCAACGTGGCTGGAGGTCGCGTCGTCGTATCCGCCCATGATCCCAATACCCTCGACATGAACGTCAACATCCTGAGGCGCGATGATGTCGACGCCGCCCATGATCGCGTAGGCCCGGATGACCGTCTCCCGTTCGGCGAAGACCGCGTCGCACAGGTCGATCACCACACCGCCCCAGAACGCGAACGCGTTGTACCGCCGCGGAACCACCCACCGTCCGCGCCGCGTCGAGCCGGACATGATCGCGATCGACCAGCGTCGGCCGGTGGGCGTCCCACCGACCTTCGCCAACACGGCGCCGGCAGCCGCTGTGTGCAGCGGCGCGGCCGTCCCCGGCGCGGGCAGGTCGCGGGTCAGCGGTTCGAGCTCGGCGTAGGTCTTCGCCGCGAAGGCCAGTTCCAGACGCTCCTCAAGCTCGTCCATCGTCAACCGGCCGTGGCCCGCCGCGTCTCGCAGCCGCTCGGCGACCTGCTCGCGGTCGGCGTCGGAGGCGCGCATCTCCAGCGCAGCGCTCGGGTCCGGGGCGTCGTCGGTCATGCCGGGATTGTAGTGCCGCGCCGATCCGGGGGGCGCGGGCCGCCAGCTGTACTCACCACTCACCGCCGAAAGCGGCACGCCACGAGCCTCGGCCGAACGTTAGAGGGTGTGCGCATGAACTGCCGGGCGCCAGCCACACGTGCAGCACCTCGGCAATCCGTTCGTGCCCCGCACCCCTCAGGGCGTGGACTCCACAGCCGCCTCGGGTTCCGGCAGCAGCTTGGCGGCCAGCCGCTCCGCGCGCGGCCAGTGCACGTCGTAGACCCAGCCGAAGCGCTCGAACAGCCAGATGGTCCGCGCGGCCACGTCGATCTGGCCGGGAAGCACGCCGTGCCGCGCGGCGGTGGGGTCGGCATGGTGGGAGTTGTGCCAGCTCTCCCCGAAGGACAGGATCGCCAGCGGCCAGAAGTTGGTGGCGCGGTCGCGACTGGCGAACGGCCGCTTGCCGGCGACGTGGCAGATGGAGTTCACCGACCAGGTGACGTGGTGCAGCAGCGCCATCCTGATCATGCCCGCCCAAAAGAACCCGGCCAGCGCGCCGGTCCAGGTGTCGGTGACCAGCCCGCCGACCAGTGCCGGGCCGAGCAGTGAGACGGCGGTCAGCGGGCCGAAGAGGTAGCCGACAATGCGTATGTCGCGGTCGGCGGCGACGTCCGGGGCGAACCTGGCCCGGTTGCTCAGTTCCCGCTTGAGCATCCAGCCGACATGCGCGTGAAGCAGCCCCTTGAACACCGCGCCGGTGCTGGTGCCGTAACGCCACGGCGAGTGCGGATCACCCTCCCGGTCGGAGAACGCGTGGTGACGTCGGTGGTTCGCCACCCACTGCACCGGCGAACCCTCCACCGCGAGCGAGCCGGCGACTGCGAGCGCGATCCGCAGCGGTCGCCGCGCCTTGAACGAGCGGTGCGTGAAGTGGCGGTGGTAGCCGACCGCGATGCCCGCGCCGGAGATCGCGTAGGCCACGACGAACATGACCACGTCGAGCATCGTCAGTCCCCAGCCCCAGGCAAGCGGGACCACGGCGGCGAGCGCGACCATCGGGCCGATCACGAAGACCCACATCATGATCCCGGCGGCGAGGTTCTGCGGGGCGTCCAGCAGCGGTTTGGCCTCGCCCTCCCCCGAGAGCCCGTTGCCCGAGAGCACTGTGCCCGCAGTGCCCGAGAGCTCAGGGGGTTGCTCGGACGGATCGGCGAAGGCCGGGACGGCCGGGTGCATGGAGCCTCCTTGCGGCGCCTGGGCTTCGTCGACGTGAACGATGAACGACGTCGACGTCGTGACCACAGTGTCGAGCACGGCGCGCAACATCCGCATGAACGGCGCAACGCCGCCCTAGGCCAACTCGATGAATTGCCGTACCCGCCTACCTGCTGGAATCGTTGTCAGAACCGTTCTGCGAACACACGCGAGCGAACGAAAGCACGCACGCAAACGTGTACCAAGCACGCGCGTATACGCGCACCGCGTCGTGTCGCAGACCGTCACGGTGCCAGACATAGTGTCAGAACACATACGCCAAGGCGAAGTCTGGGCGAACGGGCTTGACCCGTACGCGCACACAGAACACGATCGCGTACACGACGAGACGTGCGATGTCCCGCACGTTCGCGTTCGTAGGGGGAATGGGGAGGGATCGGGAGATGGAGCCTAGTCCGCAACATCAGCACCCGCAACACCGGCAGAATCCAGGGCAACCGCCACATCCGCCACATCCGCCGCATCCACAACAGTTGCCACCTGCCGTCGTGGTGTACTTGCTGAGCGAGAGGAAGGTGAGCGAGGCGGTTTTCACGCGGGCGCTGCTCGCGCTCGCCGAAGACGGCTGGCTGCGGATCGAGCCAGCGGACCTCGGCGTGCCGGTCGTGCGAATCACCCGTTTGCCGGGACCAGATCAGCTGAGGCAGTTCGAACACATAGCGCTCGAACGAGTCGTACAGCGCACCGGAAACCTCCCGACCGTTCCCTTGTCCGCGCTGACCAGCAGTGAAGGCGACGACTACGCGCCCTGGTGGAAGCGTTTCAGCGAGTCGGTCGAGCAGGAGGCCCGCGCCGCCGGCATGATCAGCCGCGGCATACGCGACATCACGGCGTGCTCGGTCCCGCTCGGCCTTTCGGTGGGCGCGGGTCTCGCGACCACCTCGGCGACCGGATCCGCCGGAAGCGGATGGGGCGCCGGGATCGCCATGCTGATCGCCTGCTCGATCATCGTGAACCGGGCCAGCCGCCCCAAGCTGACCGATCAGGGCAAGGCAGCCGTCGAGTGGTGGCAGCGGCACGGCGGCGGCTTCGACGGCGCGGTGATCGCCGACCAGGCGCCGTCAGGCGCACTGCCCTCGCCGAACTCCCCCGAATCGCTGGCGGCACAGGGATCGGCTCCGCTGCCGGGCGGCTACGTCTGGTCGTCATACGGGGGCCGCTGGCGCACAGTGAAGGTGGGCGAACTGGACGTGCCGTCCTGGGGGAAGCCGAGAGTGGCCGTCCTGCTCGGGATCTTCGGCGCCTTCTTCACCCTCCCGGCCGCCTCAGTGGGCCACTTCGCGATCGGCGGCAGCCTCGGCACACTGATATCGCTCGCGCCGCTGGCACTGTTCGGTGGGCTGATCCTCGGCAAGTGGCTCCCGGCGAACCGCCGCCGTGCGTCAATCCCCACGCATGGCGCGTTCACCGGACAGGTAGTGAAGCGCTGGACATACGAATCAGGTGGCGAGGACAGCACGACGTACTACTGCTGCTGCATCGACGACGGAGCATCACCGGAAGGCTTCTCATTCCGCATCGAACGGTCGCTGTACACCCACATGCGCGTCGGGGACATCGTGTTCGTGGAGTTCAATCCGCGCTGGCACAAGGTCAAGCAGATCCACCTATCCGCACCCGCCCCCGGCTCACACCCATAGGCGGCTCGCTCCCCCACTCCCGGCCTACGCCCACAGGCAACTCACTGCCCCGCTCCCGAATCACGCATGTAGTCATTCACGCACGTAGTCATGTAGTCACGGAGTGTCGTAGTGTTGTAGCCACATCACACCACACCACGTCATCTCGCGCTGTGGCATTGGCGAGCACCCCCGCGCCGAACGCCACGAGGAAGTCCGTCGTGCGATGCGCCGCTGATACGCCGTGTGCGGCTGGAAGCCGGCTGTTGCGCAGGCCGCTGCGGTAATCTCGTGGCACGAGGTCCAGACGCGCGACTGAATCCACGGCTCCCCCGGCCAGTTCGTGCAAAGCCACCGCTTCGATCCGCGAGACGAGCGGGTGGCCCGCCGACGCCGACACGGCGACCCGGTAGCCGTCGATGACGAGCGGTTCGAGCACAATCCGCAGCTCGGCCAGCAGCGTGCGGTTGGGCGCGATCATGACCACCGCGAGGTCGACCTCGCCGTCGAGCAACGTCGAGCAGCAGCGCGAGCGACTCCTCGGACTGCGCCGAATCGGTGACCACGCCGATGCTGCTCGGCGCGCTGGTGGTGCTCACCGGGCTCGTCCTCGTGGTGACCCGCTCCAGGAGTGCACTGAAGATCTTGCTCCGACAGTCCGGTTCGCCCTGGTTCGCCAGTAAACATCGATCGGGACAAACCGATATGGTCCGGGCCCGTTTGCAAGATCTTCATCAGACTCCTAAAGCCGCCCGACCACTGCTGACATCCGCTCAGATCACCGGGTCCAACGCGCGCATCAGCCGCTGAATCGGCTGGCGAGTTCCCGGGCGTGCGACTGCGCGGCCACATGTGCCGCGGCACGCAGTTCCTTGGCCGCGGGTATGAGATCGGCCATCGCGGGATTCCGCTCGGCCAGGGTGAGTTGCGTCTTGATCACCGTCAGGTCGAGTCCCAGCGCCTTGCCCAGCACGGTCCCCAGGTACGGCTGCACAAAGTCCCAGCCCTCGCGCGGCGCCCCCGGGTCATAGCCGCCGCCGTAGGCGAGCACGACGGTGGCCGGTCGGCCGCCGAGCGGCGGCTTGCCGTCGAAGGTGAGCGTGCGACCGCTCAGGATTATCTGGTCCAGCCAGGCCTTGAACGTCGACGGGATGCCCCAGTTGTACATCGGCACCGTGAGCAGGTACGTGTCCGCGGCCAGAACCTCCGCCACCAACTCGTGCCGCAGCGCGTAGGCGGCGGCCTGCTCCGGAGAGTGCTGGTCGGCGGGGACGAACTCGGCGTGGATACCGGCCTCGGCGAGCGCGGGCACCGGCTGAAGGCCGAGGTCGCGATGCGTGATCGTGCCGCCCGGATGTGCCTCCTGCCAGGCCTTGCGGAACGTGTCCGCGACCTCTTTCGAGACGGAGCCGACGGAGAGAGCCGAGGAATCGACGTGAAGGAGGTGCGCCATGAGTAGCTCCTGGTGGTCTGCCGGACAGCTGATCTATCTCCAAGACTGTCTTCTGCACAGACTATTTGTCAAGTCTCCGATCGGGGGTATCCTCGGATGTCAAGGACCAGCGTTCGGCAGACGGGAGATCCACCAGATGGGGCAAGCCGCCGCGCGGGGGACTGCCGCATGAACGGCGCGTCTCCCGGCATGATCCCGGCCGGTTTCGAGGACAACTTCGGCTGGCTGCTCGCGCAGTGCTTCCGGGCGCACGTGGACGCGATGGACCGCGCCGTGGCAGATCTCCCGCACGGGCACCGCGGCTTCCAGGCGCTGTCCGGCGCCGTCAATTGCAGCGCTCGCAACCAGGCCGAGCTGGCCAAACAACTCGGCGTCGACCGCACCGTGATGGTCTATCTCGTCGACGATCTGGAGCGGGCCGGCCTGGTCGAGCGGCTGCCGGACCCGAACGATCGCCGCAGCAGGCTGATCCGTGCGACCGTGACCGGCCGCGACCGGCTCACCGCCGCGCAGACCGCGATCAGCGCGGCCGAGTCGGAGCTGCTGGCCGCCCTCAGCGACGCGGAGCAGAAGTCGCTGCGCGAGATGCTGCGCGAGGTCGCCAGGCACCACATGCTCCCGGCGAACTCGGACCATTCGATGTGTGACGTTGTCGACAAGGTGCGGGTGAAGCCCAGCTGACACAGCCAGCGGTCGGACTCCGCCACAGCACGGTTCGCCTCGGCCCGCCGCTCGACCGACTTCGAAGAGCGGGTATGAACACACCGTAGTTTGACCGCAGCCGTCCGGCACGGCATTGTATCCCACCGATTATCCAGTGGAGAGAGAAGCCATGGCCGAGACGCCGACTGCTGACGCCCTACTCGCGATAGCCTCCGCGGGCTGGGGATTCGCCGAGACCACGCACGTGGACGGCTGGCATCTGCGCGCCTCGGATGGATTCACCCACCGAGCGAACTCGGCCTGGCCGATCGGCCGGCTCGCGCGACCGCTGCCCGAGGCGGTCGCGGCCGTGCGCGCCTGGTACGCCGAGCGGAGCCTTCCGGCCCTCATCAAGGTGATCGTCGGATCGGAACTCGATCTCGCGCTGGCGGGGCTCGGGTACACCGAGGCCATCGCGCGCGCCACTCGGCAGACTGCGCGCGTCGAGGACGTGTTGGACACGCTGCTGAGCGTGGCGCCGATCGGCGTGAAGGAGTCGTTCACCGACACGCCCACCGACGACTGGCTCTCGCTCTACCGCGGCGGCGACCTGCCGCCGGTTACGAAGGCAGTGCTCGGATCCGGCGACGACATGCGGTACGCAACGGTTTACGACGGCGAGAGCGGCGCACCGGTCGCGGTCGGCCGCGCCGTACTCGTCTCAGCTCCCGATGACGACGCGCCCGCACAGTGGGTCGCCGTCAACGCGGTCGAGACCGCACCGGACGCACGCCGCCGCGGTCTGGCCAAGCTCGTGATGGACGCCCTGCTGGAGTGGGCAGACGAGCGCGGGGCGACCGATGTGCTCCTAGAAGTCACCCCGGATAACGCGCCCGCAATCGCGCTTTACGACGCGCTCGGGTTCGCCACGCACCACGAGTACCACTACCGAGTTATCGGCTGACAGCGCGCCAGATACTGCGACGTGATCGGTTAAGGTCCCTATCGGTACTCACCGACGAGAGGGACGGCGATGACCGAACGCTCCAAGTTCGACACGGTGGCGGCGAACTACGCCTCAGGACGGCCCGACTATCCCACGGCACTCTACGATGCCGTGGAGCGCAGGCTCGGCAGGCCGTTGGCCGGGGCCGATGTCGTGGATCTGGGTGCGGGCACCGGGATCGCCTCGCGGCAGCTGGCCGGCCGCGGCGCCGTGGTCACCGTGGTCGAGCTTTCCGGGCCGATGCTGGCACAGCTGGCCGCCACCTCCCCCGGTGTACGCGCGGTGCGCGGCAGCGCGACCGCGCTGCCGTTGCGGAGGCACTGTGCCGACCTGGTCACCAGCGCTCAGGCGTGGCACTGGATGGACCCGGCGCGGGCCATCCCGGAGTTCATGAGGATCCTGCGACCCGGCGGAGTGTTCGCGGCCTGGTGGAACCTCACCCACCGGGACAGCGAATGGGAGCACGAACAGGAACTGCGGATCGCGGCCGCCGATCCCGAGTGGCAGCGGGTCGGCCGCGGCCCCTACGGCGATCGGGACAACGAATTCGCCACGTACCCCAGCCTCGTCGTCAGGACGCACGAGTTCTCCTGGCAACGCACCATCCCGCTGGACCGCCACCTGGACAATCTGGTGTCGAAGTCCTTCATTGCCGCTTTGCCCAACAGGGACGAGTTCCTGCATGAAGAGCGCGTCATCCTCGCTAAGCAATTCCCGGACGGATATGTCACCGAACGGTTCAGTACGCGCATGGTGACGGTCAACGTACCGTCCATCGCAGAGCCCGCCGCCGCGTAACCGGCCTCCGCTCGCATACCAACCGGGGTCGAGTCGACGAATAATGCGTTGCTGCGTCACGGCCATCTATGGGTTCATAGACCGCGGCGCGGCCGACAGCTCGTAAGGTGCGAGCGGGCGCGCGCGGCGGTCTTCACAAGCCGTCGCGAATCGGGAGGAGGTCTCCAGCGATGTTGCGCCATCACCCGCTCCGCTGTCGAAGGCCCGCTCGACTGCGCCGCTACGCCAAATAGGTCGAGTCGCTCGACTCACCGACCGGCTGCGGCCGCGCCCTCCCATTCGTGATCGCAGTCCATCACGCGCACTTCTACGCACTCACTCATCCGCGCGACCACGCATCGCGCCAATGCATTAACGTCCTGACCATGGAGGTCGTTTCACCATGCCCATGACCGAGCTGCCCGGTCACCACGTGCCGATCCGTCTGTGGGCTGATCCGGCGACTGTGGAGCCTCAGGCGCTCCAGCAGCTCTTCAACGTGACCACGGTGCCGCAGATCGCGGGCGTCGCCGTGATGCCCGACGTCCACGTCGGTATCGGCGCGACCGTCGGTTCCGTCATCGCGATGCGTGACGCAGTCTGCCCGGCAGCCGTCGGCGTGGACATCGGCTGCGGCATGACCGCCGTGCGGACCTCACTCACGGCTGCGGACCTGCCGGACGACCTCAGCCGCCTGCGCTCGCGGATCGAGGCGGCGATCCCGGTCGGCCGCGCTTCGCACCTGCGGCCGGTGGACGGGACGAAGCTGCACGGCTTCTCGGCGACCGGCTGGAACGAGTTCTGGGCACGGTTCGACGAGCTCGTTCCCGCAGTCAAGGCGCGCCGTGAGCGGGCGACGGGCCAGATGGGCACGCTCGGCTCGGGCAACCACTTCATCGAGTTCTGCCTCGACACCGAGGACCGCGTGTGGCTGATGCTGCACTCCGGCTCGCGGAACATCGGCAAGGAGCTGGCCGAGTTCCACATCGGCGTCGCGCGGTCGCTGCCGCACAACCGGGGTCTGGTCGACGGCGACCTTGCGGTGTTCCTGAAGCACTCGCCGCAGATGGGCGCCTACCTGGCCGATCTGCGCTGGGCGCAGGAGTACGCGCGGCTCAACCGCGCCGTGATGATCGCGCTCTACCAGAGCGTGGTGCGCCGGGAGTTCAAGGCCGCGGCGCCGAGCTTCGGCGAGGTCATCTCCTGCCACCACAACTACGTGGCCGAGGAGGAGTACGACGGCGAGAAGCTGCTGGTCACCCGCAAGGGCGCGATCCGGGCCGGGGCCGGCGAGCACGGCATCATCCCGGGTTCGATGGGCACGCGCTCGTACATCGTGCGCGGACTGGGCAACGTCGCCGCGTTCAACTCCGCCTCACACGGCGCGGGACGGCGGATGAGCCGGGCCAAGGCCCGCAAGTCGTTCACCGAGCAGGACCTGCTCACCCAGACCGCGGGCGTCGAGTGCCGCAAGGACCTCGGCGTGATCGACGAGATCCCGGCCGCGTACAAGCCGATCGAGCAGGTGATGGCCGCTCAGACGGACCTCGTCGAGATCGTCGCCGAGCTGCGCCAGGTCATCTGTGTGAAGGGCTGACCCGGCCGACTGCCGACAGCCGGTTCGGTCACGCGCCACGAACCACGGTGCGTGACCGAACCGGCTGTCGGATTTACAGCTCAAGGGATCAGCAGATCAACCAACCGGCTCAAGCACGACGACCGGGATCTGCCGACTCGTCTTTGTCTGATAGTTGTTGTAATCCGGCCAGATGACGGCCATCGCGTCCCACAGCCGGGCGCGCTCCTCGCCCTCGGCGACGTGCGCACGGACCGCGACCTTCTCCGAACCGACCTGGATCTCGGCGTCCGGGTTGTCACGCACGTTCAGGAACCACATCGGGTGCGTTTCGGCCCCGCCCTTGGACGCGACGATGACGTAGTTCTCGCCGTCACGGCCGTAGATCAGCGCGGTACGGCGCCAGACTCCGGACTTGCGGCCCTTCACGGACAACAGCAGGGTCGGAACGCCCTCACGCCACTCGTGGCCCGCCTCACCGTCGGACTCTACGTATTGCCGGATGTGATCGGCGACCCAGCCGGTCGGGCTGTCCACTACCTGCCGCGGGTCACCACTGTCGCTCATGCTCATGAGCCGGCTCCTTTCTGGTTCGAGGCCCATCGTAGTAAGTCAACGCCGCCGCCCGCGCGCGCCATGCCGCAGTCGATGTCTCGAATACCGATACATACTTACTCACCCAGTGAGACGTGATGCTAGGGTCGGCATGGAATCACAAGAACGGCACGTCCGCGGAGACGAAGGAACTTGGTGCGATGACCGACAGGGAAGTCACCTACATCCACGGCCACCACGAATCGGTCCTGCGCTCACACGCCTGGCGCACTGCGCAGAACTCCGCCGCATACCTGCTGCCGCACCTGCGGCCGGGTCTGACGCTGCTCGACGTAGGCTGCGGGCCGGGCACGATCACCGCGGACCTGGCAGCACTGGTAGCGCCGGGCCGCGTCGTCGCGGTCGACAAGGAGCCGGCGATCCTGGAACAGGCCGCGGCGCACGCCGCCGACGCCGGGGTCGGCGACCGGATCGAGTTCGCCGCCGCCGACGTGCACAAGCTCGACTTCCCGGACGGCACCTTCGACGTCGTACACGCGCATCAGGTGCTCCAGCACGTCACCGACCCGGTCGGGGCGCTGCGCGAGATGCGGCGGGTGTGCAAGCCGGGCGGGATCGTCGCCGCCCGCGACGGCGACTACAGCGGGTTCTTCTGGTACCCGCAACTGCCAGAACTCGACGCCTGGCTTCGGCTCTACCTGGCCGTGGCACGGGCAGGCGGGGGTGAGCCGGACGCCGGACGCCGCCTGCTCGCCTGGGCGCACGAGGCAGGGTTCGAAGACGTGACCGCGTCCTGCGCCACCTGGTGCTACGCCGGGGACCGGGACCGGCCGTGGTGGGCGGGCCTATGGGCGGATCGGGTCACCAAGTCGCAGTTCGCACGCGAAGCGCTGGACCGGGGCTTGGCCACGGAGGCCGACCTGCACGCGCTTTCGAAGGGCTGGCTCGCCTGGGGCGCCGACCCGGACGGCTGGCTGTCCATCGCGCACGGCGAGATCCTCTGCCGCGCCTAGCGCACCGAAATCACCGAAGTACACGCGCGCGTTCACTGCACAAAAGGACACACAGTTCTCCGGCGGCTCCGGAACCCCGCACCTGCCCCGGAACCGCCGGCCCTCCACCAGCCGGCGCGTTCGCCAAATCGCGACGGCGCTGTATGAGGTGACTGTAGAGATAGTTGCCTCTTGAAGTAACCGCTGTGAGGTAACTAATTACCAGATCGACGGGAGGAATACCAGGGAACTGAGGCACCTTTCCCTCGGTGATGCCATACTCACGGGCTGTTTCTCAACCCTGGCCGCCCCGCATCGCGCGGTAGGCGGGGCGTAGCAGGTCCCGTAAATCCTGACCGCGCAGTTGTCGGCCGACCGGGCCGAGCCGGTCGAGGATCGCGCCCGCGGGCGTGTCCGAACGCGTCGAGAGCGGTTCGGGCAACGCCGCGTCCGAGCGCCAGAACTCGTCGACGAGCCGCGTGAGCGGCGTGTCTTCCGGCTCTTCCTCAGCCTCCTGCCACGCATCCTCGTCGCGCAGCGATTCGAGCCGGCGTGCGAGCGCCGCGCGATCCCGGCCGCGCCAGGCGAACAGGGCGAACGGATCGCGGTCGAAGTGCTCGGCGAGGATGTAGCAGGTCGCCGAGACGTGCTTGCACGGATTCTCCCAATCAGGGCACGTACAGTCGGTGCGGAACTCGCGCCGCACCGGGAACAGGGTCAGCCCGGCGGCGGCGAACACCCGGTCGATCCGCTCGGGCATCCGGCCGTCGAGCAGGTCCGCGACATACCCGGGCGTTTCCACCAGCGCGCGCTCGACCCGCGCCCACTGTTCCGGCGAGTACACGTCGATCCGCAGCAGGACGCTGTACGGCTTCGACCGGGTGCCCTGCACGCTCGCCGCCACCTCGCCCGGCCGCACCGAGAGATCCAGCACGTTGCCACCGCTGGCATAGGCACGACCTCGGGTGAGGCGCGCGCCGTGTCCGAACCCTTCGATGACCGCGACGAAACGCTTGGACCACCAGCTCTCCCCGCCCTGCCCGCGCGTGGAACGCGTCGCGATCCCGGCGGCGCGGCGTGCCTTCGCCGCCGGATTCGGATACCCGTGCTCCGACGCGTCCTCCGAATAGCGCCTCGTACCCGGCCGCGCGTCCGCTCCGGCTCCCGCTCCTGCGCTCGCATCCCGAGACATCGCGATTCGTCCTCCTCCCGCCTCACTCCACGACCGCGTCCGCGGCCAGCCGGATCACGTCACGCAGTTCATTGACGGACAGTTCGGTGAGCCAGCCCTCTCCGGTGCCCACGATCCGCTCGGCAAGATCCTGCTTCTCCTCGATCACCCGGTCGATGCGCTCCTCCAGCGTGCCCGCGCACATCAGTTTCCGTACTTGAACGTTGCGCCGCTGCCCGATCCGGAACGCCCGGTCGGTGGCCTGGTTCTCCACCGCCGGATTCCACCACCGGTCCACGTGGATGACGTGGTTCGCCGCCGTCAGGTTCAGGCCCACTCCCCCGGCCTTGAGGGAGAGCACGAACAACGGCGGACCGTCCGGTCGCTCGAAGCGCAGCACCATCTCGTCGCGCGCCCGCTTCGGCACGCCGCCGTGCAGGAACGCCACTTCGCGGCCGAAACGCTCGGCCAGGTGCGTACGCAACATCCCGCCGAACTCGGCGTACTGCGTGAACAGCAGTGCCTTCTCGTCCGCGGCCAGCACCTCATCGCAGAGCTCTTCGACGCGCGCCAGCTTCCCGGAGCGGCCGGGCAGCCGTGAGCCGTCGCGCAGGAAGTGCGCCGGATGGTTGCAGATCTGCTTGAGCCGGGTGAGCAGCGCCAAGACCAGCCCGCGCCGGCCGACCCCCTGCGCGCTGGCGATCTCCCGCAGCATCTCGTCGACAGTAGCCTGATACAGTGAGGCCTGCTCCTTCGTCAGGTTGCAGACCACCTTCATCTCGACCTTCTCCGGCAGATCACTGATGATCACCGGATCGGTCTTCTCCCGGCGCAGCACGAACGCCCCGGTCGCCCGCCGCAGCCGCGCGGCCGCGCGTTCGTCGCCGTCGCGCTCGATCGGCCGGGCGAAACGCTCCCGGAACGACTCGGCGCTGCCCAGCAACCCCGGATTGGCGAACTCAAGGATCGACCACAGGTCGGCCAGCCGGTTCTCCACCGGCGTACCGGTGAGCGCCACGCGATGCGGGGCGGCCAGCGCGCGCACCGCGCGGGCCTGCTTCGTCCCGGCGTTCTTGATGGCCTGCGCCTCGTCCACCACCACGCGGTGCCAGTCCACCGCGGCCAGTTCCGCACGGTCGCGCAACGCGAGACCGTAAGTGGTGATCACCAGGTGCGCGTCGGAAACCGCCGCCCGGAACTGCTCCCCCGACAGCCGCTCCGCCCCGTGATGCACGTGCACCTCAAGCTGCGGCGTGAACCGCGCAGCCTCACGCTGCCAGTTCGCCACCAGCGACATCGGACACACCAGCAGAGTCGGCCGCACCCTCCGATCTCCGGCACCAGCACCACCGTCCACGCCCGCACCCGCACCCGCACCCGCACCCGCACCCGCACCGACGCCATCACCCGCACCAGCACCCCAGGCCGCCGCACGTTCAATCTCAAGCAGCGTCAGCACCTGGATAGTCTTCCCAAGCCCCATCGAGTCGGCGAGCACAGCACCCAGCCCGACGCGCTCCATGAACGCGAGCCACCCGACGCCGCGCTCCTGGTACGGACGCAACGTGGCACGCAATCCGGCCGGGGCCGTGATCGGCTCGCAGCGCTGCTCGGCCGTGCCGGAGAGCAGGTCGCCGAGCCAGCCCTGCGCCTCGACGCCCTCAAGCGGCAGCCCGTCACCGTCGAGCCCGAACATCGCGGTGCGCAGGAACTCCCCGGCCCGCATCGCACCGCTGCGCCGGGAGCCGAGCGCCTTGAGTCCCGCCGCCAGCTTGTCCCGGTCCACCTCGACCCAGCGGCCGCGCAGCCGCACCAGACTGCTCTTGGCCTCGGCCAGCGCCTGGAACTGCTCCTCGGTCAGCGCCTGCCCGCCGAGCGAAGCGCGCCATTCGTAGTCCACCAGGACGTTGAGCCCGAAGCCGGTTCCGGACCGCCGTCCGGCCCGCGCAGGCTGTTCGGCCCGAGGCGTGGCGACGAGCGTGAAGCTCAGCTCCGCACGCCCGGCCGACCACCAGGACGGCAGCAGTACGCCGAAGCCGTTGCCGGCCAGCGCCGGGGCGATCCGTGTCAGGAAGTCGTGCGCACCGTCCGCGTCGAGCAGAACCTGCGTCGGCGAAGCCTGCCGCAGCGTCGAGCCGAGAGCCGGGAAGACCCGCGCCGCACGCCCGAGCCCGGCAAGCAGATCGCGCCGCGGATCAGCCCCGGCCGCGCGCAGCAGCCGCGCCGCGCCAATCCGATGCCACACCTCGTGCGCGGTGGCCAACAGCGAGGGGTCCTCGACCGACTGAAGCAACAACTCAACCCGCCACCCCGACGCCGCACCACTGACATCACCGCCGCCTCCGTTCCCACCCTCACCCACGCCCACGCCCCCACCCATGCCGGAGTCCCCGACATCGACCAAGCCATCCGCGCCGTCAAAACCACCGACGCCGTCACCGCCCCAATCCTGCGAAGCCGGAGCCAGCAGCCGGAAACATGTACGCACCGGCCCAGCGGCCGTGCCATGCGTCGTACGCCACTCGTCGAGCGCTGTCAGGAGTTGTTCGGCGTCTTCAAAGTCCAGGAGGTCCGGATCCAAAAGGTTCCCGTGAGCCGACGTCAACGAGTCAAGCCAAAGCTCGTCGGCTGAAGTAAGTGCGCGGGCACCTGCGCCGGATCGCGCCGGCACCAGCGACTCCCCGTGCAGCCCGTGCGGACCCGTGAGCGCATCGATGACGTACGCATCGATAAGTGCGTTTATCGCGCTGTCCAACACATCCGCCGCCGATCGACCACTGAGCTCGGCGTCCAGCAGCTGAGCACGGAACACCGGTGGCATCGCATCGATCAACGCCTTACGGTGCGCGGCGCTGCCCAACGCGTAGACCGGCCGCCAGACAGCATGGTGATCGCCGCTGTCCTCGTCGACATCGAGATCGGGCAGGATCTCGCCGCGACGCACCAGACCATCGGCGAACTGCGCGACCGCACTGGCGAATCGCACCGTTTCGGCCAGCGGCACATCCGTTTCCGCGCCGTCGGCATCGAACGTGGCCAGTCGCTCGCCGTCCAGAACGGCGAGCAGTGCAGCCCCGTCATGGGCCTCGAACACAAGTGTCGGGACGATCCACGCACGAAGTCCCCTACTCGCGCCCCGCTTCACAGACCGAGTCGCTGCACGTCCCGAAGCCGCGCCCGAACGTCCCGTAGCCTCCGCGTGCTCCGCACGCCCCGAAGCCGACCTCGCCGCCCCCGCCACTCCCGCCTCGCCTGGCCCACCCACATCACTGATGCCATCGACACCGTCAAGGACAAACCGCGCGAAGCCAGTCGACGGCAACGGGCCTGCGTCATCCGACGGCAGGGCCATCGGCACGCTCCCACGAGTGTCGGCTCTGTCAACAAGCGCCGAGATCTCATCCCCGGCCGCGGCGAGCAGCTTCGCGAGCACCGCCGGGTCCGCAGCGAACGGATGCCGCCGCGCCACGTCCGCACCGCCCCGAGGCCCAGGCCGCGGCGCACGTACGTCCGCCGCTTCGACCAGCGGTCGGCTAGAGTCCTCTGCCCACAACTCCCAGCAACCCACGTCGGTGAACAGAGCGTGTAGGACGTACACGACGCGGCTTGCTCCCTAGGACGGCGCCCGATCAGGTACAAAGTCCCAGCTTAACGCAGCGGCTGCATTGTCAAGACAGCGAGCCCGTCACTCCGCAGCCGCCGCCAGATACCGCTCCACGGCCGCGACCTTCGCGTCCAGCGCACCGGTCACGCCCGGACGGATATCGGCCTTGAGCACCAAGCTCACACGGCCCGAAGCCCCGTCGCGTTGCGCACGTACCTGCACCGCCTCATACGCGCGCTTGACCACGTCAAGTACCTCCTCCCACTCGCCCTCGATCGTGGTGAACATCGCGTCCGTGCGATTAGGCAGCCCCGACTCGCGTACAACGCGTACCGCGTCGGCGACGTACGCACCGACCTCCTCGCCAACCCCCAGCGGCGTTACCGAAAAGGCGATCAGCATCTAA